>JBJDXD010000065.1:0-9212 GCA_051866495.1 Phascolarctobacterium sp.
TTTGCTCTGCTAAAAAGGTTGTTACAGCTAAACCCAAATTATTCACCATCCACAAGCTCACACAAAATGTGGCCAATCAAAATATGCATTTCCTGCGCTCTGGCCGTAATTTTTGCCGGCACAGCAATGCATTCGTCGCACAAGGTAGCCATTTTGCCGCCGCCAGCAGCGGTCATGCCCACGCAGTAAACGCCCTTTGTTTTTGCTAGCTCAATTGCTGCCACAACATTGGGGCTGTTGCCGCTGGTAGAAATACCCACCAAAACGTCGCCGGGCTGTGCTAACGCCTCTACTTGGCGCACGAAAACCTTGTCAAAGCCATAGTCATTGCCAACCGCAGTCAAAATAGAAGTGTCAACCGTGAGGGCAATGGCCGGCAGGCCACAGCGCTCCTTTTGAAAACGTCCAACAAATTCCGCAGCCAAGTGCTGGCTATCAGCAGCGCTGCCGCCGTTGCCACAAAAGAGCACCTTATTGCCACTAGCTAAAGCCTTTTTGATAGCTACTGCCACAGTTTCTATTTGGCTCATAATTTCGCTGTTCATCACTGCCTGTGCCACCTCAAGATGGTCCAAGAAGCGTTGTTTAATAATCTTCTCCATAATTTACCTCGTGCTTACAGATTATAGAAATAATACATTACCTTTAAGGTCTTGTCGCCACCGTCAAAATGCTCCTGCTCATAGGTAAACTCCAAAGCCCAGCAGCAGAATTTGTGCAGCCAACGATAGTCAGTTTCGTAATTGTTATGCTTACCAAGGTCATAACGATTGATAACACTGACAGTATTTTTACTATCAGGTACCCACTGCAAACCATTACGCAATTCTCTTGCCATATCGGGCTGACCAATATCAAACAGGGTGCTGGTAATCTCTTCTCGATAATAACCAACCCAAGTATTCCATTGGGGAGAAAGCTTTTGGCCCAAGGTTGCATAATACATATCAGTGGACAAGGTGTCACCGCTCAAGCTTTCATTAACCCACTTTTTACCAACGGTCATATTTAGCACTGTGTTCTTAGTGTTGAAAAGATAAATGGGGTCATGATTCAAGTATACGGCATATTCCTTATGCCAGCTCTTGGGACCTGATTTCTTGCTATCCGAATCCCATGTATTCCACAAGCCATATTCATAATATGCAGAGTAGCTCAAGGGCAAACCATCAACGATATGATGGTTTTTATAATTGAATCGCCATGTATTTTGCTTTTTATACCAGCCATCATCGTCCTCATCCCAACCATTAAAATAGGAAATGTGAAAATTGCGTTCATTATGGCTTAGGCTATAGGCAGGTTTAAATCCGGCCTTAGTATATTCGGTCAAGTCAACATTTACAAAAGTTTTTTCTGTAACGGGCTGGCCTACCTCCAAGCCTACATAGGCACCATTATCACTGCCATCATAGCCAAATTTAGGTGTGAGCTTGGTCTTATCATCATTGAAATTATTTACCCATAAATCGCGGGAATAAACATGCTTGCCACGAATGAAAACCTTAACATCACGGGCAACCATTTTTTCCTTAGGATAAATTTCAAAGGTTTTAGCAGTTACCGACAAGCAAGGCGGATGCTTAACAGAGGGGCAACGGGAGCTACGTCCTCCCTCATCAACTACAATTTTATCCGGATAAATTGTTGCATGAGGTGCATCGTAAATATCCTTCATACTGCTACCAGTGATTTCTTTAATCTCACCAGTTTTAGTATTGAAATTATAGTGACCCCATTGGCCGGTCATTTTACTTTTGGGCTCGACTAAGGTGCCGCCCTTTTCCAACCACACATCACCTGTTTTCATATTACCATAAGCATAGGTAGTGAGTAGGGTTTCCTTTCCCTGAGTGATCACAACATTGCCACTAACATGAAAATCACCAGAGGTATTATCATATTCAGCATGGTCAGCACTTAGCTTGATGGGCAAGGGTTGGCTGGCTTCCTTCTCCATTTTAGTAGATTTTTTGGGTTCTACGGACTGGTTTGCCAAATTCTCCTTATTCTCGTCCAGAATAATGGGGCTTTCATAACGGTCAGCTTCAGAATTAGTATATTGGGCAGCGTATACTGGTAGGCACATGCCAACAGCTAATGCTGCTACGAGAATAGTTTTCTTCATGAAAATTCTCCTTTGTATAAAAATCATTTCCAAAACAGGTGAAAAAATTGCATAATAATCCACTTAACATTATAACACAAAAAACAAAAAAGCTCACTCTTTTTTCGAGTGAGCTTTTTGTGATTTTATTTTTGTGTTATAGATGACGCCTTATATGCTAATACAATGCGGCGTAGAAGGCGTTAGATGCGAGGAAAGACGACGACGGCGTATCGTTAATACTCCTAGGAGTATTGACGAAGCAGATGACGCCTTATACGCCGCATTACTCTTGGTATACTACGCCCTGCATGCTAACATCTTCACTAGTTTGTACATAGGTTTCGCAGCCCACGGGAATAGTAACACTATTGCCCTTGACAAAGGCACCGCCAACAATGCCTACGGGGCCGAGGATAACCATGCCACCAATAGCTGCACCAGCTGCACCGGCAATGCTTTCAGCCTTTTGCTGAGCCAGCTCGCCCACTGTCAGGGGAACCTTGGTACCGTCAACGCCATAAATATGGGTAAAGGTAATATCAATGCGACCATCCTTGCCAAAAATGCCAGGTTGTACAACCTTTTTGATAACGCCAATACCGGTTGCACCCTTGGGCAGAACCAAAACATCATTGACATACAGATTATCCGCTGCCTTGAAATTTACCTTATCACCTTGACGGCTCATCTTAGTGCTCATTTCGCTGGTAAAGCTGATTTTGAACACAGAATCCTTGGGCAGGGTAACCTGTTGCACAGGAACCTTACCATCGGTATAAGAAGCCAATTTCAGCAGCTCCTCCAAGCGAGTGGAAAGAGCACCACTTTGGGCTTGACCATTAAGCAGCTTTTCTTGAGCTTCAATGCGGTTCTTAGCAGGACCACCGGACATGCTTTCATTGATGCGCCATTCTACAACATTAAGCTTGGTTGCAAAGGAAGCTTCACCATTTTCCGGTGTACCCTCCAAATAATCGTACATATTATCCACACGATTCAAAATAGAATCGGTGGTCACCGCACCATAAACATCATCCTCCAAGCTATCCATACGTTGAATCAGGGAGCCACTTTGTTCAGTACCATAGAGCATTTTTTCCATTGCGCCGATTTTATCGGCAACAGGAACATTCAGCTCTGCGGCAAAGCCCGGCATCACCATGGTAAAGCTGAAGATAAAGGTCAACAAGAGTGTTGCTAGCTGTTTTTTCAATTTTCATTCCTCCAATCAGAGTAAACTATACCATTTTTATTATATCATATGACGCTCAAAAATAATAGCTCACCTGCCTAAGAAACAGGTAAGCTAAAAAAATTATTTTTTGTAGTGAGCGAGACTTGCTGCCACAGCCGTCTCCAGCTCATCCATTTTGGCAAAGCGACGACGATGCTGAGCTCGCTTGGAGGGTTTCAGCTCCTCCATGGACTTGCGATATTCAGCCACCGGCATGATATAGAAGCGACGGTCCGAGCATTGCTTGCCCTCGCATTCCTGCCAAAAAGCTCCGAAGTCGGTCTTTAGCTTGCGGTCCATACGCACATGATTCATGGCATAATATCCCTCATTAGCCACTGCGTAGATATTTTCAATACCCATAGCTTTAGCCAAGCTGCGCAAAGCATAAAAAATCAAATTCTTAGTGCGATAGCCAAAGAAAGCCTTCGTCAAGCCCTTAATCAATTCATTGCCATTTTGCGGGCCCTGCAAAGCGCCAATGTAAATCACATTCTTGCCATCTGCGGGATTTTTAGCCAACCAGAACATAATTTGGTAGAGCGCTTCCCCCTCATAATTCATCATCAAAGAGAGACAGCCCTCCTTGCGCTGTCCTGCATGAAAGGTTAGGCTCACTGTTAATGGCTTATCCTGATAGGAATCCTCCCACAGCTTCACGCTTTGACGCTCTCCATAAAGCTCATCCAGCAGCTCTGGCTTAAAATATTGCTCCATAATCAGCACATGGTCCTTCACCAGCTGCGCACGCTCATCCCAAGTAGAGCCCTTGTAAAAGAAGGAACGAGTTGCCTGCTCCAGAAAGGATGGATTACCCATGAGCCATTTTTCCCTATGCTCATTGGCAGAAAAGAAGCCTAATAAATCATTTATCAAAGAGCTATGCAGGCGGCAGCGAGTACGAAACACCACATAACGCTTCATCTCTTTAAGAATATGGGTTTGATACAAGCTTTTGCCGATATATTCTAAAATATTTTTCTCCATTAGTTACCCCGATAATTATTTATGTTTTCCAATAGATACGACTACTTCTTTTCTTCTCGATAAAACATATATTTATCTCTTATAGCATCTTCTGCAACTTGATCTGAAACAAAGTAAGCCTGTCTAGTTTCTCTCTTAGAAAGCAATTTGCCTTCAAATGTATATAACTCAGAATTACCGCCAATTTGTTCATAGCTGGTTGGTCCAGTACGCTCACAATACACCTTACCTTTATAGTACACCCTATTATTAGTATTATAAGCATAGGTCACCATGGTCAATTTTTTACTATCATTTTCATCCACACCTGTTGCTCTATTATCTAAAAAGCAAAGCCAATCCTCAAACCCCGGCTTTCCAGACTTCAATAGCATTTTATTAAAACCATCAGGTAATTCTGGCATATCCATATCTGATACATTAGCCTTACCCTTTTCTTTATGAATCTCAGGAGCATAGTAGAATGGCTCTTTACCATTCATAGGTTTTCTAATACTTATATTAAGCATCTCAGCGGATTTCAGAGTACCATCCAGATAGAAAACCTTACGTTCTTTTTCTTTATAGTAACTCTTATCCTTGGCTATTTGAACATAGGTTAAAACAATCTCATTTTGGGCTTTGATAATTTTTGCTAACCAAAATCCAAAATCACCCCTATTAGCCTTGCTTTTATGAATTTTTATAGATGCTACATCCATTCCATAAACAACCTTGCTGCCATTGGGATTATGACCACTTGGAAGAACCTGATCCTGTAAATGAATCCATACTGGCTTAATCTCATCTTCAGCCTTTTTACCAGCTGCAAAGCATATAGAATTCATGCACAATGCCACCAGCAAGCACATAAGTAATGCCAATGTCTTATGTTTAATCATAATAACATCCTCCTAATAAATCTATAAGATAGCTTCTGGTTTATTTTCTGCCTTAAGCTTAGCTTTTAGAGCTAGAATCTCCTTATCACTAAATTTTAAAGCATTTTTAAAGAAATCATAAGCCGCTTTTTCAGGAACTATACCATACAAATTAACTGTAGTAGGCATGGGCCGCAAATCCCGAGCATATTCTGGATGAGCTATATAATAAATAATCTTATCTGCTTTAAATTTTCTAAATATTTCATATTCATAACTTTGAGGTTTAATATGATAATAGTTACAGAAAGTTTGAAGATAATCTTTACGTAGCTCCTCCACGGATGCTCCTGCTAATGCAGAACAGAGCATTGAGAAAAAACCTGCTCTATCCCGACCAAGCCTACAGTGTACCAAAAAAGGTCCGTCATTACGCAACATAAACCGGAAAGCCTCTGCTATATTAGGCCAATCCTTAGAATCCAAGCCATCACCGTGCAAATGCACACTATGAATTTTCCCATCTAAATATAAGTTATAGCAGTATTTCTTCCTAACAGAACTACTTTTAAAGTTTTCTTCAACCTCAGTACTAGTCTCTGCCAAATCAATCTCTGCCTTTATACCAGCTAGCATAGCCAACTTATCTGCATAGCTATGGCGAACCTTATTTCCGTGAATATCTATCGGGTTACTGGATCTATATACTGTCTTAGCCCTCATGCCAGTAGTCTTAATTTCCCTAAAGTTTGCAAAAACTTCAGGGGATTCATAGTCACTGGGATTTCTAGTTACTTTGGTGGCTACACTGCTATATACAGAGCCTAGTTTATTCTCAACTACTACCTTGTCTGAACCAGAAAAATTGGCAGCCAATGCAGTTCCCTGCAGCATCACAGCTAGCAAAGCACAACCAACAATCTTCTTAAGCATAGTATCACTCCTAATGTAATCTCAAGCACTATCCAATAGTCCTACAGGTCAGCCAATACTAGTGGTTCACTGTTGTCAACTTCTGCTAAGACATTACTATCGTATTCTGCACCACCAGCAAGGCCTTCTTTCCAGCTGTTGTTAGCTACTTCATTTTGATAATTTGCAGGTGGAAGCGGTCTAGCTGCTTCTACCCTTGGTGCAGTAGCCTCAACCTGTACAATTCTTTTAGCAACTAAATCTTGGTATATTTTATCAGTTAAGTCACCCTTGCTATACTGAACTGACTCATTAGGAAGATTAAAGGTTTCCAATATGTTGCCATTATAATCATAGAGTTCACAATACATAGCACTAATACTCATAGTAACAGGATCAATTACCACATTTCTATAGTAACGAAGTGTTCTGTTTTTAGGGTCAGCCTGAAGAACTACTAAAACACCCTTCGGGCCATCTGCTTTAGCAGATGCAATCTCATAAAAAATGGAGCTTTTATCAGAATCTTTGACACCAATGTATTCATACCTAATTGGATCTGGATTAAATGCAAAGGCCTGACCAGCAAACGCCATAATAAAAAACAATAATAACATAAAGTTTCTCATTTCAGCCATCCTCCTACCAAATCCTTTGAACAATGTATTCTTCATTTAAACCCAATGCAACATTATCCACAACCCTATTACTACCCTGCTTAAATGTACCATCACCATAATAATCCAGAACCTTTAGGATTCTTGCTTTATTATTGCCTCTGGTATATTCCTTACACATTAATCTGTATGTATCAAATGTTTTATAATGATAGCACAGCCAAACCTTAGCCACATCTCCATCCTTTTGGATATTAGTGTCATTATAAAAAGCTTCTATATTATTAACATTTGCATAATTAATCCATTGGCTACGATCTATTTGAAAGGCAGAACAAATAGATGCCACACCCCATAGCAGGGCAACAATGACAAATAAAGCTAGTCTTTTCATAATATACCCTCTTTCTTACTTATCTAGCAAATTCTGCTTTGAAGGAATCTAAAGAATCTACTGCCAAATTTTCACCTTCTATTTTAAGGGTGGTGTGAATAGTATAGTTTAGTTTTTGAGCTTTATCATTCCGTCCTAATAATTCTGCTGGACATTTTATGAAAAAGCTCTTACCCCCCTCTTTACTAATCAGCTCCATGTTCCTCAATGATGTTTTTTCGATGGACATAATTTTAATAGAACTCTTTACAGCATAGCTACGCATAGCACGATGAGCCTTTGTAATTTTACCATTCTTATCAGCTTGAGCAGTGAACAAAGGCGGATTGATCTTCATGATATCACTTGTGCAAGCCTGCTTTAATATGGTGTCCATCATTGCTGATACTGTCTTTTCAGCGCTATTCTTAGCGTTATTTGACAACTTAAATTCCTTAATCAAAGCAATCTTTCCAGGGGTAGAAATATTTAATTGCTTATCATAAACAAACTCTAACATATGATGTTCCAAACTGATATTATGCTGCCCAACAGCTACCTTAATATCCTTCGTCCAGTCAATACTTTTGCCATCCAATTTCGCAATAGTACCTTGGGGCAAATCAAAAGATACAGGTACATAAACGGTTTCCTTAGGCTTAGGATCAGGACCAGAGCTAGAACCAGACCCAGGTTCAGTACCCTTCAAAACATAGAACAATAAAGCAGTAATTATTACAGCAATAATCCCTCCGTATAGCAGCATCTTCTTAGAGCTACTAGATTTCTCAACTGATTGTTCTTCCATCACATTCTTTGGAGCTTCAACCTTGGTAACTTCTGATGCTATAACTTTTTCTTCTACTCGAGTTTTAATGAACTCCTCTAGCTCATCTAATTCTTTTTTTAAATCTTCTCCTAAATCATTTTCTGGCAAATAATCGTTGGTAAATGCGACAACCTGTAATGCCTTGGTTTTGTTTCCTAGCTCACCAAATTTAGAAGCCAAATTCATGCATAAAATTACATACTCCTTCAGTATACTGAAATCATTGACGTCTTCTAAATAACATTTTTCAACAAGACCACAAAACCCTGATTTATCTTTAATCTCTTGCCAAATAGCATCACATTCTTCATTTGTGCAATCAGCGTTTTCCAAGCGCTCAGTAAAATCAACCATGCATTTTTTGAATGTCTCTTTACTATCCATAATAATCACCCCCTATAAATCTTTGCTATATATGCCATAGCTAATATTAGCTTTTCTAAGACTACATTTTCACTAAAACTCTTTTTCGAATCATATTGATACTTACTGCCATCAATACAGGTAATACTTAAGACTTTATCTTGAATGGATATATCTTTAATATTCTCCAGTAAAATATTGATGTTCTGGCTGGCAATCAGTTTTTTGCTTGTTAGCATAATACCGCTTCTTCCCTTGAAAGCAGGAATAATAGCATCATCATAGATACCCATTACTTGAAATGGCAGATTTCTTCCAGCATAATTATTATTAGCTGCTACTATTGCTTTTGAATCAATATTTGGATAAAAACTCCAATCATCAATTTTTTGATCATTAATAATTTTATCTAAAATATTTTTTACTGCATCCCTCTGGCTCACATTTGAAGCATTCATCTCTTCTATTTCTTCAAAATAAGACGATAACAATTCCATGTTATTATCGCTACAGCTTTCCTCTTCAATATCACCAAAAGAATCAAAATCCGACTTTGATCCAAATGAAAATTCGTCAAAAACGTTAAATTGTCCTGATTCAGGTCCTCTAAAATCTTCTAATGTCAGTTTTTCTTCATCTACAGCAGAATTATCCTCGCAAACATCATTGTTAGCTGCTATATTTGATTTGCCATTTTGAAGTTTTCTTTCCCCTTCTAAATACTCTATAGCCTCAGCTGAACCTATATCCGAAGCTTGACTCCACCAATAAACAGCTTCTTCTGGTTTAACCTTTGTGCCCCAGCCATTTTTATACATTAGGCCAAGCTTCACCATGGCTTCCACATGGCCAGCCTTTGCTGCACGCTTCATATAGGTAAAAGCAGATTTGTATTCCTCTCGCTTATAATAAATCAAGCCCAGATGT
>JBJDXD010000066.1:0-9092 GCA_051866495.1 Phascolarctobacterium sp.
TAAGCGAACTCATAGGGCAAATAGATGCCTGCATAAATAGGCATCAAAGTAGCGAAGGTAAAGCCTTCAGAGCGCAGCACCTCAAAGGTGGTTTGCAATAGCGGCCCAAAGGCATGCTGCCCCCGCGCCTCCGGCGCCGTGGCAACACCTACTAAATAAGGCGTCAGCTGCTCCTCCTTATGAATGCGCAGCATATAAGGATTCACATGCACCATGGTGCGCAAGCGCTCCCCTAGCTTACCATTTTCATCCGCTGTCCCCACCTTTTCAAAGCCGCCAATGACCATATTATTTTTGCCCACATATTCGCCAAAATAATACTGAAAAAAGGGCTCCTGGCGCTTCTCAAAGCAGTAAGCCCAAAGCTCTGCCACCTGGGGCATACGCTCCTCGTTGACCACACGATAAATCATGCTGCACCTCATTTAAAATGAACATTATACTTCTTAACCATGAACTCCGGATGCAGGGCCTCCTTAGCATTGCGCAATCCCGGAATACCCATATCCTCCTCACGATTGAGATAAATCACATCATCCCAGGCATGAGCGGCAAATTCCTTGGTAATGGCCGTATACAGGCCACGCACATTATGGTCCGCCTTCTCCACATGGAGCACCGCCGTATCCTCGTTAATCTTTTTGCCAAAGCTAAAGGCTTGGATTTTGCCGTCAAAGCGAATAGCACCGCCCCGTAGCTCCAGCTGCTCAAAGCTTAAAAAGGCTTGCTGGATAGCATAAAGCTCGCATTCCAAGCTGGGGTCCTCCGCCTTGTGCTCATTGCACCATTTTTCGCCAAACTCCAGGCACTCCCGCATATTGGCAAAGGTAATGGGCTCATAGACAAAATCAGGATGGGCTTTGCAAAAGGCATTATAGTGGTTCTTTTGGCCGTGGAGCTTGCGTCCGCTTAGTGTCGCCAGCTTCTCACGCAGATACACATAATCCCAATTATCCCGGTCCTCTTCATATTCCAAGCCCGGCAGCACCCTTTCAAAACGCTCCTTGGTAAAATCATAAATACCGTGCATTTCAAAGGGACCGCCATTGCTTTCGCGAATTTCTTCAATTAAGCGAGGCAAATCCTCGTCCCGGCCCCCAAAGGGCTGCAGATAAAAATCCACATTATTTTTGCGAACCTTATAAAGGAGAAAATCATGGGCCACACACCAATAGATGTGGTAGCAATCGCGCCACACATAGTTATTGGAAAAAGCGCATTCGCTTCCTCGTTGATGACTTTTGGATATATAGCTTTCAAACAATGGCTTTTGAGCCAAGGTAACCTTTTGAAATTCTAAAATGGTCAAGACCTCCCTAATAATCTCTACTATTTCAGTATATATTATACCATATTATGCAAAATGTAAACCATTAAATAACCATTATTGACAATTTCTTCACAAATAAAGAAAGCGCCCACCTAAGCAGACGCTTTTTCTTGCTATGACAGCTTATTTAGCAGGGCATTCCTTAAGCACGAACTCGGTGTAGGCCTTTTGCAGCTTGGGCACCAGCTCGCCCACCTTGCCACCATTCACAAAGCCGCGGTCAATTTTGGTAACGGGCATGAACTCGCAGCGCACGCCGCACAGAAAGGCTTCGTCGGCCTTCAGAGCAAATTCCTTATCGAAGGGGCGCTCGATGATTTGCAAATCAAGATCCTTGGACAGTCGCTCCATGAGCAGACGACGTACCACATTCTTATGAATAAAATTATTTTCCGGATGAGTCCAGAGGATGCCGTCCTTATAAATGAAGAAGCTTGCTTCAGTGGATTCGGTAATCTTGCCATCACGGACAAAGAGAGCGTCAAAGGCGCGGCTAATAGTAGCCTTTTGCTTAGCCAAAACCTCCGGCATACGGTTCAGGGTATTTACATCGCAGCGGGACCAGCGCTCGTCCTTTTCGGTGATCACATTCACACCCTTAGCACGCTTTTCAGCCAATGTCTCGCGGTCAACAGGTACAGCAAACATGGTTAAACGGGGTACGGAGGGCTCAGGATAAGCCAAGCCATAGGGAGCACTGCCGCGGGTAACCTGAGTATAAATCTCGCAGTTTTGTAAACCAGTTGCAGCAATCAAATTCTCGTGGAACTCCACCAGCTCTTCAATCATATAAACGCCGGGAATTTTGGCAGAAATTACAGAATCAAACAGATTATTCATCAGGGGCAACAGAGCAAAGCAACGGCCATTATATACGGGCACCAGCTCAAACACGCCATCGCCAAAATTATGACCACGGTCGTTAACATCTACAAAGGCTTCCTCCATGGGCATGATTTCGCCATCAATTAAAACCAAATTAGTATTTTTCTCGTCCATTCTTATTCCTCCATTATGTATAATAAAAATAATTTTTACTAATTCTCTACATCCACCCACTGTTTTATAGTATAATAGAAAGCAGCGTGGCAATATTATTATTATACACCATGTTGCGAGCTTTGGCAAAGCTTGCCTTTCATAAAACTGGCAGAAGATATTTTTTAAGGAGCGTTAAATGAGTCATCTACCCACAATCATCACTGACTTGGCCATGATTCTTTTGGTCGCTGGTGTTACTACTATTCTTTTCAAAAAAATCAACCAACCCTTGGTGCTGGGCTATATTATCGCTGGCTTTATCACCGGCCCCAATTTCGTCTTTTTCCCGACTATTGCCGACAAGGTCAACGTGCAGGCTTGGTCTGAAATCGGCGTTATCTTTTTGCTCTTTGCCCTGGGCTTAGAGTTTAGCTTTTACAAGCTCAAGAAGGTGGGCAGCACGGCCTTTGTTTCCACTGCCGTCATTATCGTCAGCATGCTTTTTGTGGGCTACGGCGCGGGCCAGCTTTTGGGCTGGAGCCATATGGACAGCATCTTTTTAGGCGGTATGCTCTCCATGAGTTCCACGGCCATCATTATTAAGGCCTTTGACGATTTAAATTTGCGTGGTCAAAGCTTTACCGAGGTCGTTTTTGGGGTGCTGATTGTGGAGGATATTGCCGGTATCGCCATGATGGTTATCCTCTCCACCATTGCCGTGGCCACAAGTGGTATTTCCACTGCCGAGTTGGCCTTGAGCGTAGGTCGCTTAGTCTTTTTCCTAGTTCTGTGGTTCGTGGCTGGTATGTACCTCATCCCCACCTTCTTCAAAAAAGCACAAAGTTTAATGACCGACGAAACCCTTGTGGTTGTGTCCATCGGCCTCTGCCTAGGTATGGTTTTCCTGGCCACTCATTTGGGTTTTTCCTCCGCCCTGGGCGCCTTCATTATGGGTTCCCTGATTGCGGAGGCACCTAATGCGGACCATATTGAGCATTTAGTGTCCCCCATTAAGGATTTATTTGGTGCGGTCTTTTTCGTATCCGTGGGCATGATGGTTAACCCCTCCCTGCTGGCAGATTATGCTCTGCCGGTGGCAGTTTTGGTGCTCACTACTATTTTGGGCCAAATGTTTTTCGCTACCTGCGGCGTGCTGGCCGCTGGTCAGAAGCTGCGCACTGCTGTGCACTGCGGCTTTGCCTTGACCCAAATCGGCGAATTCTCCTTTATTTTGGCCACCTTGGGCATGAGCTTGGGCGTGACCAGCGACTTTTTATATCCTATTATTGTTGCTGTCTCCGTCATTACTACTTTTACCACACCCTTTTTTATCAACGCTGCGGAGCCTGCCTATAACAGGCTTATAGCACTCTTGCCCCAGCGCTTTTTGGCTTGGCTGGATCGCTACACCGATAGTGATGACCAGGATGCCAAAAGTCAGGATTGGCGCAATCTTTTAGGCGATTACGTTTTGCATATGGTGATTTATGCTACCTTGCTGTTTGCCATTATGCTGGGCTCCAGTCTGTACCTGCTGCCTTATTTGGAGGAGACGCTGCAGCTGCCCTATGCTAATTTGCTTGCCGGCGGTGCCACCCTTTTGGTTATGGCTCCCATTTTGCGAGCCGTGCTGGTGAATAGAGCTGGCAGTGCGGAGCTTTTTTCCATCCTTTGGTTCAAGCGCCGTGCCAACCATCTGCCCCTGATTATTCTGGTTTTAGGCAAGGTGCTTTTGGCATCCTTCTCCCTCTATTTCGTCTTCAATGATTTGGTGGGCATCCACGGTGTGTTAGCCTTTGCAGCCATTGCTCTAGTGGGCTATTTTATTGCTTCCTCCGACTGGCTTATGGGCGAATATTTGCGCATTGAGTCCCGCTTCTTGGTTAATCTCAACGAAAAGCATATGCGCAAGCATCGTGAAGCAGAGGGCGGAGAGCAGGGCCATTGGTTCGACGAGGAGCTCTTTCTTGCCTATTACAAGGTGGCGGATGATTCCCCCATCATTGGTAAAACCATGAAGCAGCTGGCCGTGCGCCAGCACTATGGCTGCAACGTGCTGCAAATGCGCACGCCCCAGACTACTATTGATATGCCCGGTGGCGAGGTGACTGTGACTAAGGGGTCCAATTTCCTTGTTATCGGCAGCGAAAGCCAGCTCAAGATTATGGATGCGGCTATTATTCAGCGCCACTTGAAGCTGCACTGCCTGTGGGGACCGGTCACCCTGCGCCAGTTTATGCTGGAGGACCATGCCTATGCCCCTGAGCAGCAATTTTTATCCTTGGCCATTACCATCGACCAGCATTCCCCCATTTTGGGCACTTCCTTGAAGGCTGCTGATTTGCGCCACAAATGGAGCTGCTTAGTAATTGGCCTTGAGCGCGGTGCCTTCACCATTACCAATCCCAATGTGGACCTTGTTTTTGAAAAGAATGACTTGCTTTGGGTTTTGGGCAAACAAAAGATGATGAACACCCTCATTAGGGAAGAGATTTTGTAAAAGCTACATATAATACGTTACCCCACCTTGAGCTAATAAACTCAAAGTGGGGTTTAGTTTTACTATTTAATTTGCGGCCGTCTTAAATCCCATTGTTTAAGCATCCAAGCCTTATCTGTGCCTTTTTTCAATACACATACTTCGCCTAACTAGTAGGTATTTACAATATATTTTTTAGGACCCAAGTCCTCGCTTCTGCAAAAACTCTTGCCACTGCTCCCTGCGGATAATAAAGTCCACCTTGTCCAGCTTCTTGGCCCTGTAGATACGCTCTAGATAAAGCAGTCCCTTAAATGCCAAATTAGTAGCTGCTTGGAAGGGCTTAGCTTCTTCTTCCATATCATAGCTTGGTAAAGCGAAAAACACGCAGCCGATTTGGCTGGCATAGCCCGCCAAGCTTTCCACCTTGGGCACCAGCTGGTAGCCGTTTAAGAGGCCACCGGGAGCCAAGTACTCCCTCTCCCTGAAGACTAAGTAATTTAGCTTATGCAAAAGGTTGAGGGCAAATTGCATATAGAAGGTGGGCACACTTTTGCCACCGCGCAAGCGTTTGCCGCGACTAAAATCTTCCAATATAACCACCGCATTATAGGCCAGCAGCAATTTGCTAACCTCGTTCACCAAGGCAGCCATAAAGCCCAGCTTTAGATTTTTAATTTTTTCCATCTGTAGCCAGCTGCGCTGTGCCTGAATGCGCTCCTCCTCTCGCAGGGCAATGGCCAATGCATAATTATAATTATGGAATTCGTTATAGGCCCTTTGGTAGAGTATTTTTCCCCTTTGGTCCATAATGACCACCTCAGCCAGATTGTCGCCGCCAAGGTGCACACTTAAAAGCTTTACTTCCTCGTTACCTTTGAGCAAAGCCCGAAATTCCTTATTAAAGCTATAATCATTGCCGACGCAACGATAATTAATGGCCACGGGGAAATGGATGAACATTTGGTCCTCCGTATAGCGCTTATCCTTAATGATGTTCTGTTCAGAGCGCTTCCATTTGACCAGCCCCTGCTCTAAAAGCTCCGCCGCCTCGGGCAGCAGCTCTTCCTTTTTGCCGTTCAAATATCTGGTCAGACTCCAATGCACATCCGGCGGAATGGGCCTGTTATTGGTATCTATTTTATTGACGATTACGCTACCCTCAGCATGGCATATTTTGGGCTCCATGGATGCAGGGCGATAATAAATCGCCACATCCCCTAGGAGCTTCAGCACATGCTCCCTAGCATTGAGTGGGCTAAAAAGCTCCCGCAAAAGCAGTGTTTGCTCGTCGTCCTGACGCTCTGCTTTGGCATTAGCTGCCAAGGCAAAGTCCTTATTATCCAGCTGAAAAAGGAACAAGTCCCCCTCCTCTACTAGCTGCTGAAGCTTAACTGCCGGTATCCTTTGCCAGCGCAGGCCGTAGGTAAATTCGTTCACATGGAGGGTGAAGTCCGTCCAGGTTGCATACTCCGAGGCAGGCTTGAGCTGGCTCATATCAAAGAAGGCAAAGGTTTTATAGGCCTTGATAAAGCGCTTGGCTAACTCAATACGCTGGCGCACCGCCTCCCTATAGCCCGCTTCATCCCCTGTTTTTAAAAGGTAGCCCTTCAGGTATTTGACCTGGCCATCCTCCAGCTCCCTTGCCTCGCCATCTGTGACATAATATTTTTGGAAAAAGTCCTCCCTAGTCAGCTCAAAGGGCTCGCTGAACTGCTCGTTGTCAAAGATAACCCTTTGGGCACCATCGGCAAATTTTTGCAGCACTAGCTTGGAAAAGAGCACGCTGGGCATGCCCTTAATAAAGTCAAAGGATTTATAGACCATTTTTTCAAAGCAGTCTTCGTCCTTAGGAGACTCCATGGAATTGAAGTCAATAATTGCGCCCCTCCGCCTGATTCCTAAATAATAGCGACCATTCCTGCGAAATAGGGTCAATAGATAGGCCGCTTCCTTATTCACATCCCAGCCCTTGCCAAAGGCTGCACAATCAAAGAACATGCGGATTTTATCGATTTTGTAGGGCTTGCGAATGAGAAAGCCCCGCACATTTTTATAAAGATTGGGCACATCCTGTAGCAGCTCCCAAGCGTTACTGCATTGCATAAGTATATCCTGCGTATCTTCACTAATTTCTATGCCATTTTTCAGGATGTGCTTTATAAAGCGGCGCAGTGCCAATACTGCTAGCAAAAAGCCCTTGATGGAAAGAATGCTCGCTGCATCCTTTTCACGAAAAAGCAATTTATTAATGCTTTCTTTAATAGCAGTGCGCTTTTCTTGGTAGGTTAATAGCAGCTCCTGCCTTGAGTTAGCCGCTTTTTTTGCTTGCTTTGCTTCAGTAAATGCCTCAAGACTTGGCTCCTCTGGCCCAGTATTTGCGGCAAAGGCTGCATCCAGCTGAGCGAAGACCTTGGGCAGACTGTCCTTCATGGCGCATACTGCGTCCTGCATTTCCTCATAGGAATCAAAGGACGCTGGACGCATATCCAAGCCACCGCTAAGCACCTGTCTTTGCAGCATTTGGAGCTTGAGCGGAACATTTTTCATGGCATCCGGCAGCTTCCTTTGGACATAAAGCCTTTGCAGCTCCATATTAACCTGCCCCACGGCCCTGTTATAGGCTTCGATTGGGCTTTGCACTAGGCAGCTGTTATAGCCATTTACTGTGTATATATTAAAGGAAAACTTTTCTTGAAAATCCACACCAGCAGCTACATATTGCTTTAGCTGCTGCATATTTGCCAAATAAATGGGAAAATTACCATGCACTATGCGATAGGCAATGGTGGTTTGGCGATCATCATGGCTGAAGAAGGCTTTTTTAAGATTGAAGTAGTCGACCAGCACAGTAGTAAAGCGAGCATATTTTGCTACAGCCTGCTTTTCCTCATCATTTTGAGCTTCCGCAGCAGCCATTTTGATGGCCTTAGTGGGATTCACAATGCTTTTGTAATCCCTGTGCTTTGTTAAAAGCTTGGCCACAGCCCTGCGCATTTCTCCCTGCTGACGCTGGATTTCACTGCGCTCGCCAAAGGCCAAAGCCGCTGCCAACGGCTGCCAGTCCAAGCTATTGCTGCTTGACGAACTTACTGATGCTTCTTTTGTGGTATCCTCGCCCAGCCTAACAATTTGCTTTACAGCATCCTGAGATGCAACGATACTCCCCAATGCATCCGCAATGAACTTTAAATCTATACGCCGTAGCACATTCAGCACCACAGGCCAGCACTCACTGCGCTCCCTGTCCTTGTCCAGCAGGCCCAGCTGCGCCATTTGCTCCGCTGTGCCATACACCGGCGTCAGCTTGAACTGCAGTGTCTTTATTAAACTGTTGCGCCTTGTGTAGCAATCAAAAATGGACATGGCAGTACCCCTTGAAAGAAAATCAAGCTCTAAAAAGTGTTGTTTAAATCCAGTTGGTATTTCATGATATGATAATCAAAAGTGAAATCAGATATAAAAAAAGACCCATCATGAACATATGCATGATGGATCTTTAGCCAGTTATTTAAAGTTTGGCAACTATCTATCCATTTTAGCACATGCAGCTAATCTCATAAAGCAAAAACAATTACTTGTTTTCTTGCTTTTAACGATTTTTCTTTTTTAACAGCAAACTTATTGTTGATAAAAAGAACACTGAGTGCTATAATAGATACATGACAACCGTGTTTCAGGGTGGTTTGGCCTCTATAATAAAAGGAGGTGATGCCATATGAAGAACTACGATTTCAAAGACTTAATGAACTTTGGAATTTTCATTCTGGCGTTACTGACTTTCATTAAAATGATGGTCCAGTAAAATCATTTTCTGCAAAAAGAAAATCCATCCCAAACTTGGCCGGTGCGGGATGGATTTCTTTTCTAAACCGTAAAGCCAACCCACCTTGTGGGCGGTTGTCTTTCTATACCCATTTTAGCACATATACCCAGTTTTTACAAGAAATATGATTACAGTTTTTGGTCAACCTACAATAAGGACCTACAAAAAACAATTACACTTAATCCCTCTGGAAAATATCCCTAGTATAAACCTTTTCCTTCACATCATCCAAGCAGGCATCATAGCGATTGGCAATTATTGCTTGACTCAATTCCTTAAACTTAGCTAAATCATTCACAACCTCGCTGCCAAAGAATCTATCCCCGTTCTCCAGCATTGGCTCATAAATGATAACCTTGGCTCCCTTGGCCTTAATGCGCTTCATAACACCTTGAATGGAGCTTTGACGGAAGTTGTCACTATTAGACTTCATGGTGAGTCTATACACTCCCACAACTACTTCCTTGTCCTTACTT
>JBJDXD010000067.1:0-46562 GCA_051866495.1 Phascolarctobacterium sp.
ATCGGCATCGTGCTGCAGGACACTCCCCAAGGCGTAAAATGGTCTAAGCAATGAAATTTGCCCAATACCAATTCTTAAAGGAGCACGCCCTTGCCGCCTGTCAGGCGGAGGGCGGCGCTTCCCTTGACAAAATAGATGCTAAGCAAATGAATCCCATCGTGCTGGCCTATATTGGTGACGTGGTTTTTTCCATGTATATCAGGCTGCGCCTTTTGCCGGCCTCCAGCCATGTGCGGGTGCTTAACGATTTAGGCATGAAGTATGTGAGTGCTGTGTGCCAAAGCCTTGCTATGGAGCGTTTAGAGGAAGGCTTAAATGCCGAAGAAAAGCAGGTTTTCCATCGTGGTCGCAATGCCAAATCCACCGTGCCGAAAAGTGCTTCCGTGCACCAATATCGCATGGCTACAGCCTTTGAAGCATTATTGGGCTATCTTTTTTTAGAGGAGCAGCAGGAGCGCTTAGAAGAGCTTTTGGCTGAGTCCTTTAAAATTATTAGTGCTAGCTTAGCAAATAAATAATATATTTTTAATGCCCGCTCTAGGGCGGCAACATTTGTGAAAGGAGGATGCCTTTATGACAATGCAGGTTAAATTAGTGCGTCATACCCCGGAGCCCGAGCGAACTGTGGCTATGAGTGCCCGTCTGTGCTATTCTCCCATTGGCGCTGCCCAATTGGAAGAAAAAATTAGCGATGAGCAGGCTGCTAAATTAGTGCGCAAGCTGGTAAGCATGGGGCATTTTTCAACTTTAGAGCATGTGACCTTCACCTTTGCCATTGAAGGTGTTTCCCGTGTTTTGACTCACCAGCTGGTGCGTCATCGTATTGCCTCCTATTCCCAGCAGTCCCAGCGTTATGTTAAGGAACACGATTTTGAAACCATCGTGCCCGCTTCTATCGCTAAAAATCCCGCAGCCAAGGCGAAATTTGACGCCCTGATGACGGAGATTCAGGATTTATACAACGAATTTACCGAGGCAGGGGTGCCTGCCGAGGATGCCCGGTATATTTTGCCCAACGCCGCAGAAACCAAAATCGTGTGCACCTTTAATGCGCGCTCCCTGCTAAATTTCTTTAGCCTGCGCTGCTGCACCCGTGCCCAATGGGAAATCCGTGCACTGGCCAACGAAATGCTGCGTCAGGTAAAAGAGGTTGCTCCCGTTATTTTTGAAAATGCCGGTCCTACCTGCGTATCCGAGGGCGTATGCCACGAGGGCGCCATGAGCTGCGGACGCTTGCAAGCTATTTTAGCCCAAAGGGCTAAAGAGGCCGCAGCCAAAGAAGGAGCGCAGCAATGAGAGAGGACTTGACTAAGAAAGTTCGTTCTGCGCCCACTAAACAGCCCCGCAAGCCGGAGGCGAGAGCAGCGGAAAAACGCCTTATGACTAAGGCAGAGCCTGTTGATACGGGTGATGTATTAGTTGGTCGCAACGCTGTGAGCGAGGCCTTAAAGGGCTCCCGCCCCTTGAACAAGCTCCTTGTGCAGGAGGGAGCCCACGGTGGCAGCCTGGGCGAGCTTTTGGCTCTCGCCAAAAGCAAGGGCGTGCCCGTGGAAACCGTCAAGGCCGAGCGTTTGGATAAGCTGGCGCCGGGCCTGCGCCACCAGGGTGTGGCAGCGCTTGCGGCGCCCATCGCCTTTCACACGCTGGATGAAGTGTTCGCCAAGGCAGCAGCCAAGGGCGAACCGCCCTTTTTGCTGCTTTTAGACGAGCTGCAGGACCCACAGAATGTGGGCGCTTTAATTCGCACTGCGGACGCCGCCGGCGTCCATGGGGTGCTCATGCCGCGCCGTCGCAGCTGCCCCCTTAACGCCGTGGTAGCCAAAATTTCTGCTGGCGCGGTGGAATATGTGCCAGTGGTGCAGATTGGCAATATTGCCCAAACCATGGCAGAGCTCAAGGCGCGGGGCTGCTGGCTGGTGGGCGCCGACATGGACGGCGTGGATTTTTACGCTGCCAACATGACGGGCCCCATTGTGCTAGTGATTGGCGCTGAGGGTAAGGGCTTGGGGCGCCTAGTTAAGCAAAAATGTGATGACATCGTTTCCTTACCCATGCATGGTGGCGTCAACTCCCTTAATGCCTCCAATGCAGGAGCGATTTTAATGTATGAGGTTGTGCGTCAGCGCCATTTATTTGGTGACAAATAATTGCGCTGCCAAGCTCAAGGAAGGTGAAGCATGGGCGAATATCTTATAATAGATGGCTATAATGTAATCAATGCCTGGAAGGAATTTGCCCAGCTGCGCCAGACCAGCCTAGAGCATGCCAGGGAAATTTTAGTGGCTGGGGTCAGTGAATATGCTGCCTTCAAGGGCTATAAGGCTATGGTGGTTTTTGATGCCCTAGAGGTTGCCGGAGCGGCGGCCGTAGAAACCATCCACGGCATTCAGGTAGTCTATACCGGCGAAGGCGAAACCGCCGATTCTTGGATCGAACGCCGAGCCTACGAGCTAGGCCGTGGCCCCAATAAGGCCAAGGTTTTTGTAGTAACCAGCGACTATGCGGAGCAAATAAATATTCTTGGCGCAGGTGCCTACAGAATATCAGCCCGCGAATTTCGCGAGGATTACAAAAAGGCCAAGCGCCAGATTGCGGAGCGCTTGCGCATTCCCCGCGGCGCCTTGAACCGCAACGAGCTTGGTGGTCGCATCAATGGGCATGTTTTAGAGCATTTAGAAAAAATACGTCGTCAGTGAGATTGACGGCAAAGGCTTGACAGGATATAATAAAAAAGTATCCTTATTGCTATTACTCACACGGAGGAATTGTACTTGATGACTACAGATACGGTAAAGAAAAACGATCCTTATGAAGCTTTTAACCGCATGACGGATGAGGAAATCGTTTTAGATGCCCAGCTCCATGACAATGTATTGGCGCAGGAGTATTTGCTGCATAAGTACAGAAATTTTGTCAGGGCCAAGGCACGCAGTTATTTTTTGATTGGCGCTGAGCGGGAGGACATTATTCAAGAGGGTATGATTGGTCTTTACAAGGCCATTCGTGATTTTAAGAATGATAAGCAATCCTCTTTTCGTGCCTTTGCGGAGCTGTGTGTGACTAGGCAAATTATTACCGCTATCAAAACGGCAACTCGCCAAAAGCATATCCCCCTAAATTCCTATGTTTCCCTAAATAAGCCTATTTATGAAGAGGATAGCGACAGAACCCTGCTGGATATTATCAGCGGTGTGCGCGTAGCCAACCCCGAGGATATGGTGATTAGCAGGGAGGAATTTAGCGATATTGAGAATAAAATGAATGATATTCTCAGTGATTTAGAATGGAAGGTGCTGATGAGCTATCTGGATGGCAAGTCCTATCAGGAAATTGCTGTAGATTTAAATCGTCACATCAAATCCATTGATAATGCTTTGCAGCGTGTTAAACGTAAACTAGAAAAATATATCATTAGCAAGGGGGATATCACTGATTTGCGCACGGTCTACAGTGGACTGCTGGCAATCGACCCCTACGAGAGATTTAAGGATAAAGATGCCAAAAACAGTTAAGAAATGCTAAATGTGTAACATTCAGAGGCATCCTTGGGAAATTTTCAGAATGGTGTATATTTTTTAGAGGAATTTTGAGAAGTTCAGCGAATATACTAGGTAACAATTTAAGTGAAATATTAACACTTCGGTGTCATAGGAGGTTTTTCAAATGAATCAAGTAGAAGAATTGTTAAAGGTTGTGGAAGCAGCTCAAGCTGACAAGGGCAATGTGGTTATCGTTACCGGCAAACCGGGCAGCGGCAAGAGCAAAGTTTTGCGCGAAGCAGCAGAGGTAAAAAAATGGACCTATGTTGACTGCCGTATGCTGATCAGCGAAGAGTTCCTGGCTATTCCTGCAGCTGACAGAGGCTTGTATGCTCCTGATATGTTTGCAGAAATTTTGGCTAGCTACAATGCTGATGTAATTATTCTGGATAGACTGCAAACTCTGTTTGTTCCCGTATTCCATATTAACACTGACAGCTTAATGCGTAAGCTGAGCAAAAAGTTCACCATTATCACCGCATGGCCTGGCTACATTGAAAACGGCAACCTGTGCTATGATAAATTCGATGGCACCGAAGCAATTCGTATTAGCCCGGACGGCTTCAAGATTTGGAACGTAGAGGACTAATATCTGCTCTTGCTTGAATGCGGAGGTTAGGCATGACTGAGAAAAAGCGTTGTTTCGCCGTGCTGACGGGTGGTGGCGATTGCCCCGGCCTGAATGCAGTTATTAGAGCCGTGGTCAAAACCTTTTTGCAAAATGGTTGTGATGTTTATGGCGTACATAATGGCTTCAACGGCCTGGTGAACGACAATTTACAAAAGATGGATTATGCCAGTGTATCAGGCATTCTCCCCCGTGGTGGTACCATTTTAGGCACTACTAACCGTGATAATCCGTTTAAATTTGCCATCGAACAAGAGGATGGGTCTATTATCTATAAGGATATGCGGGAAAAGGTGCTGGAAAATCTGCGTAAGTATGATATTGAAGCCTTGGTTGTTATTGGTGGCGACGGAAGCCTAAATATTGGGGCGCAATTGGCTAGAGAGTGTGGCGTTAAAGTTGTGGGCTGTCCCAAGACCATTGATAACGATTTACCGTGCACCGAGCGTACCTTCGGTTTTGACACGGCTATGGCTATGGCTACTGAGGCGTTGGACAGACTTCATACTACAGCTGAATCCCATCATAGGGTTATGGTTTTAGAGGTTATGGGTCGTTATGCAGGCTGGATTGCTTTGCATAGCGGTATTGCCGGTGGCGCGGATGTTATTTTGCTGCCGGAAATTCCTTACAAGCTCGATAGCGTTATTACTAAGATTGAGCAGCGTAAGGCAGCAGGGAAAAACTTTAGCATTATTGTTGCAGCCGAGGGCGCAAAGCCGGAGGGCGGCGAGATGTCCGTTGCCCGTGTAGTCAAGGGTAGCTTTGAGCCCATCCGCCTAGGTGGTATCGGCGAGAAGGTGGCAAACGCAATTGAAGAGCGTACAGGTATCGAATCCAGATGTACGGTATTGGGCTATTTGCAGCGTGGCGGTTCTCCTTCTCCCTTTGACAGAGTTCTATCCACCCGTTACGGTGTCGCAGCGGCAGAGGCCTGTCTGCGGGGCGAGTATAATGTAATGGTTTCCCTGTATCATGACCAAATTGTTACTGTGTACATTCAAAAGGCGGCAGAAAAGCCGCGTCAGGTGCCTGTGGATAGCGAAATTATTCGCACCGGTCGCCAATTGGGCATTTGTTTTGGCGATTAAGCCTGGCAAGTTAAGTATTGATTCATTTAAAACGTATATAATAAGCAGCAGCTTCCCCAAGGAGGCTGCTGCTTTTCTGTCCAACTTATAAGAGCGAGAAAAAATTTATTTTATTAGGAGCTTCTTATTGTGCATTTATCAAGAAAAGCGTATAATAAAAGAGATACAATGAAGCTGAAAGGATGTTAGAATGGATCAGTATCTAATTGCTGTGGTAGTCGGCATAGTTGAGGGCCTGACAGAGTTTTTGCCTGTTTCCTCAACCGGTCATATGATTATTGTGGGTCATCTGCTGGGCTTTGATGGGCCTGTGGCAGATGTATTTGATGTTTTCGTGCAATTGGGTGCGATTTTATCCGTAATTTTCATTTATAAGGAGCGTTTTTATCGCTTTTTCACTAAGGATGGCTGGGATGTGCACAAGGGCCTTTCTGTTTGGCATATTGCGGCCGGCATTGTGCCCGTGATGGGTGTGGCCTATTTTCTTTATCCCTTTATCAAAAAATACCTCTTTTCCCCCTTTACCGTGGCCATTGGCTTAGCACTGGGCGGTCTTCTCCTGATGTTTGCTGAGCGTATGACTAAGGGTAAGGAAGCAGAGCTGGTGGATGATGTGGACAAGATTTCCATTAAGCAAGCCATTTGGGTGGGCATTTATCAATTCCTCTCCCTGTGGCCGGGCTTTTCCCGCAGCGGCAGCACCATTGCCGGTGGCCTTTTAGTGGGCTTATCTCGTCAGGCAGCTGCTAGCTATACCTTTTTGATTGCTGTGCCACTGATGTTTGTGGCCTGCATCTACGATTTGCTCAAGAATCTCCAAAATCTTAATGCCAATGATTTGACCGTACTGGGCATCGGCTTTGTGGTATCCTTTATCGTGGCCTATTGGTCCGTGCTCTGGTTCCTCAAGTTTTTGCACAAATACGATTTGACCAGCTTTGCCTGGTACCGCATTGCACTTGCCTTTGTAACCTATTGGTATTTTTACATGTAAATAATCGGCTTTAGGGACTCCTACTGCAAAACGTTAGGGGAAACAATTGTTCAAATAAAAACTCCAGCTGCTACGATATAGCTTGTAACAGCTGGAGTAATTTTTTGCTTTTATTACGTTATTGTGGACGCTCTCAAAGCAGCTTGGCTTATTTGGCAGCGCGATAAATGTTAGCCATGTCCTCCTGGGTAAGCACCTTAAACTGGCCAATGGTTCTAGTGCCCATAAAGCTGCATTTATAGGCCAGCTCCTTGATTTGCTCCTCGGTCAGCTCACTGCCAATCAAATCATGAATATTAGTGGGCATGCCAATATGACGGAAGAAGCTTTCCATAGCAGCAATGCCCTCCAGGGCAGTGGCTTCCTCGTTGCGATAATTGTAGGGCAGGCCGAAAACTTCCACAGCCAGCTGGGCAAAGCGAGCCACGTTTTCTTTATACACATAGCGAGCCCAGCTGCCCCAAACGGCTGCCAGGCCTGCGCCATGGGCAACGCCAAACATGCCGCTCAGCTCATGCTCCAGCTGGTGGCACGCCCAGTCGCCCAAGGTTCTGTCGCCGGTGATACCATTGTGGGAAAGGGTACCACTCCACATGATTTCGGCCCGTGCATCGTAATTATTGGGCTCCTTGAGGGCGATTTTAGCGTTGCGCATCACATTGCGCAGCAGGGTAGCAGCAATATTATCAACCAAGGTGAGCTGTTTGGTTTGCTTGCCTGTAAAATAACGCTCCAAGGTGTGCACCATGATATCGGTGCAGCCGCTAGCAGTTTGGTAGGCGGGCAGGGTATAGGTTAGCTCCGGATTGAGCAGGGAGAATTTTGCATAGCAATAATCGGTGGTGAGACCGCGCTTGAGCATGCCCTCGTCCTTAGTTACTACGGAGGAGTTGCTCATTTCGCTGCCTGCGGCAGCGATGGTGAGCACAACGCCAATGGGCGCACAGCCGGTGACCTCTTTTTTGCGAGTGTAGTAATCCCACACGTCGCCCTCGTTGGCCAGACCGTAGCCAATACCCTTGGCGCTATCGATAACACTGCCGCCGCCCACAGCCAGGATAAAATCCACACCTTGGGCGCGGCACAGCTCAACGCCCTCATTAATTTTGCTCAGCAGGGGATTGGGAACAACGCCCCCCAAGAGCACATACTCTAAGCCAGCCTCGTCGAGGCTGGCGCATACTCTGTCTAGAAGGCCGCTTTTTTTAGCGCTGTTGCCGCCAAAATGCACCAAAACCTTGTGAGCACCGTATTTTTTACACATTGCGCCAACTTGAGCTTCCACATTTTTGCCAAAGAGCACCTCGGAGGGTGCGAAAAATTGAAATTTATCCATGTAATTGCCTCCTTAGGGACAGCGAAGCGTCCCGGCTATTTTGTTTACCATTAACATTGTAGCACGGCTGTCTCTTTTTGTAAAACACCATCCAGTGGCCAATCCTTCCAGCTTTGGTAGTATTAGAAAAGTTTTTGTAAAATATAGGGGAACCAACTTGCTTAAAACTAAGAACTTTTGCTATAATTATCATACATAAACAATTTGGAGTGATGGCAGTGGAGTATATAGCTTGCTATGGCGACAGCTTGGTGCAGGGCTTTCCCTTTGGCACCAAATATTCTTGGACCACGGCCGTGGAAAAGGCTAGCAATAACAAAATAAAAATGCTTAACTATGGCCTATGCGGTGATTGCTGTGATGATATTCTTTATCGCATGCGCCAATATGCTTTGCCAGAATATGTGCGCCATGTGCTGTTCTTGGGTGGCGCTAATGATATTTTGCAGGGACGACGCCTAGAGACGATTTTGGATGATTACAAACGCTTGCTGAGCTGGTGTGAGGAAAAGCATTATGCCCTCTGTGTCGTGCTGCCCCTGCTGAGCGCGGAGGAAGGTCTCAACCGCCATTTATTAAATTTGCGTCAGGCTGTTACCGAGCTTTGCGTGGGTAAGGCCTTGCTGCTTGACTTGCAGCCAGCCATTGGCTTAACCGGACAGGAGCGCAGTAAGGCATACTTGGACGGCGTTCATCCTAAAGCCTTGACTTATGAGTCAATGGGTGTTTATGCTGTAGAATATTTAGTAAATTGGTTAAAGATAAAGAATAGATAAGTGAAATTTAGCGTTTTTTTGCTTGTATATTTCAGAGCTTTGTGTTATAATGCACTCAAGATAGCCATTGCTTACATTTTTTCACCATAATATGAAGTGAAACTGTTTTTTATCGCTAATAATCGTAAGCAAATATATTATGTTAGAGGAGTGTTCAAAAGATGAATGAACGTATTCGCCTTGTGGGCAACAGACTCAAGCTGTTACGTATCCAAAAGGGATTAGGCCAAAATGAGGTTGCTAAGCTAATGGGGATTAGCCAAGCTCATTTGAGCAACATTGAGGGTGGCCGCAGCAACATCACCTTGAGCAATTTGCTGAAGCTGCATGATGTGCTGGAGGTATCCATGGCCGATTTATTCGTGGATATTGATGGCGAAATGAAAAAGCAGTCCGGCAATGACGTGGATATTGAAGACGTTGTTAAGCTGTTTGCACTGCTGAAAAAGGTGAAGGAATAAGCTTCCTAGCACTGCACAACAAAGTCGTTGTAGAGCATTTGGGTTATACAATCCAGATACTCCGCAGCGGCTTTTTTCGTTGTTGGCTAAATTATTCTGCTTTGGGATTAGCTTGGTCAGCTTTTTGCACTGCTAAGGGCTTTTTGCGAGCGGAGATGCATAACTATGAGTAAATCTAATAAATAACTAAATTGTGTCTTGCGGGGGGGTACAAATGTGCTATAATAATTCTAGATTCATAATTTCTACTTCGCTTTGAATTATGATTTAAAGAATACGCTTAATGATGATAGACATAATCTGGCTAGAGTGCCAATTTTCTAAACTATTTTGGCATAAAAGTCAATTTCAAGCAGTATTGTAAAACTAAATTATTGGCAAACCTGGCGAAAGCCAGCGACGCAAAGCTAAAGGGCCTGTTAAATGGCAGCCAGCTGTATTGGCATACGAAGTATATTTTTGGGCGTGGGGCATAAAAAATATTTCTGTGGTGCTGATTTTTACTGACGGGCCGTACGGTTTACCTTATAGGTGAGTTGTGCGGTTTTTGTGTTTGGTTAACATTTTGGCTTTGGTGATGGGCTTGCGTACTTAGCCAGTGTGTGGGGCTTTTAAATTTTTGGTCAGCATATTTTGCTGATGACTGTGGTTAGAACGGCGAAAGTCGCTTTAATATATTTTGTTGCCTGCATTTTACAGACAACGATACCTTGAAAAATATTATAAAAGGAAAGGTTGAGATTTGTATGGCAAAGAAAATTATGAAGAGAAGTTTGGCGCTGGGCGCATTGATGGCGTTTGTGATTACTGGGAGCGCCTTTGCGGCAGATGTAACTAGTGAGGTAGGCAAAGCATATATAGGTGTTTCATATGGTGTGGCTTCTCTTCCAGCAGACGCCAATGGACCAACTGGCGAGCAATCTTTAACTGACGATGAAATCAATATTATAACTAACGTTGAGGAAGGTGCCGATGAAACTCGTGCTGTATGGGCTAGAGGTGCTGGAAATAAGGTTATATTAGGTAATGAGTCTTCCGTTATTAGTATTAAAGCTTCTGCAGAAAGTACCTATAACTGTTACGGTATTATTTCTCAAGACAATGGTAAAACGGTAGTTAATGCAGACCGTTTATCTATAAATGTTACAGCAGCTTCTAGTG
Source organism: Phascolarctobacterium sp. (assembly GCA_051866495.1). Classification (GTDB taxonomy): domain Bacteria; phylum Bacillota; class Negativicutes; order Acidaminococcales; family Acidaminococcaceae; genus Phascolarctobacterium_A. The sequence continues at coordinate 9,987 of JBJDXD010000067.1, forward strand.
AAGCAGATTGCTATGGCATTATTGCGCAACAGAGAACTGCTAATCCTTCAGGTCCTAATGCTAACTCTGCTAGCGTAAGTGTTAATGCAAACGATATAGCAGTAAATTCTAGCGATGCTGGAATAGTTGCTATGTCTAATGGTCAAGTTGATGTTAATGGTAACTTAGTAGTAAATGCGCCTCGGGCTTTGGTTGCTCGTGGATATGCAGTTTTGAATATTAATACTGATGGTGCACATACTACTATACTAAATGGTGATATTGATTTTAACTATGATGAGGAGACATCTCGTTCTGAAATTGATGCAAATGTTAATGTGAACTTTGTTGGTTCAGAGTCTGCATTCAATGGAAAAGCCATTACTTCTGGTAATCCGCCTGAAGATAAAGGTTTTGTTAAAGGTTTAAAATTACAATTTAATAATGGCGCTACTTGGAATTTGACTGGTGCTAGTATCGGTAACGATATCTCCTTCACCAATGGTGCAAAATTAGTTATCAATGGTGCTGATTTCACCGAAAACTATGCTATCAAGACTGATAAGTTAACTATGGATTCTACCTCTACTTTGGTTATCAAAAATTCTACCACTGATAAAACTTACAAAGTAGTTGATGGTCAAAACAACATTTCTGATGCAAATCTGTCCTATGACAGAACTGAATGGGTTGCTGTAGAAAAAGAAACTGGTAGTAAATATTCTGTTCAATTCAAGACCATGGCTGACGCAACTCCAGATCAAATTTTGGGCGCTCAAAATAAAGCTATCACCGCAGCTGGCGGCAGTGCTTTAGTAGCTCCGAACATGGTTGCAGCAGGCATTGGCCCCAAGGCAGCAGCAGGCTCCCAGGCTTTGGTAAGCGCAATTACTTCTTCCGGTGCTTCTGGCTCTGAAATGGCACAAATGTTCAATGATAATGCTAACATCGGCGAAGAAGCAGGCACTTCTGCTAACGCTGCTTCCGTAATGAACAATGTAACCGGCATCACCACTAACCGCATGTCCTTCACCGGCGTTAGCACCACTCCTCAAGGTGGTCATGGTAAGGTAGAGCGCAAGTATAAGAGTGGCGCAGGCGTTTGGGCTCAATACATGCACGGCAAGGATAAGGTTGACGATATGCCCACTGCTGGTGGCACCAATTCCTATGAAAGCCAATACAATGGTGCCGTAATTGGCTACGACTTTAAAGAAGTTGGCAAGACCCACACCGGTATTTCCTTCAACTATGGCGAGGGCGACAGCCACAGCAAGAAGAGCATCACCTCCACCCGCAACGATTTCGATTTCTGGGGTGTTGGCCTGTATCATAGCATCATGAATGACGATACCAATTTGATCTTCGACATCAACTATAACAAGTCCGATGCTGATGTAAAACAAATTATTGCCGGTCATGAAGTAACAGCTAACCCCAATACCACCAGCTTCTCCTTTGGCGTAAGAGCAGAAAAGCTCATCCAAAATGGTCCTGTACAAATCGTGCCCTATGTTGGCGCTCGTTTCCTGACCATTGATACTGATGATTATAAATCCTCTGCTGATTACTGGTATGCTCCTGAGCGCCAAGATATTTGGCTGATTCCGGTGGGCGTATCCCTGCGTCAAGAAAACACCTATGAAAACGGTTGGAAGGTAACTCCGAAGGCTGATTTGTCCTACATTTGGGCATTGGGTGACACCGATTCCAGCACAACTGTTAGCAGCGGCGCAGGCTCCAACCCCTTTGAGTACACTGTTATGGATAATGGCAGCTTCTTGGGTACCCTCGGCATTGAAGCAGCTAAAGGCGACTGGACCTATGGCCTGAGCTATAGCTACCAAAAGGGCGAGTACCAACGCAGCGACAAATGGTTTGTTGACGTTCGCTACAGCTTCTAATTGCTAGCTTAGACCTGCCTAGCCATACTCATTGCAGTGTGGCCTTGAATAAGCCAAATATTTAACGATACAACAACTAAACACTAAATAAAACAACACCCTGCTTACACGCAAATGTGGGCAGGGTGTTGCTTTACTCAAATTAAATTGTAAAAATAGTTTGCATTTTCCAAAGACTATCGCTAAATTTTGCCTGATGGATGCTATCTTTATGGCGCAATTCAATGTAAAACACCGCTATCCATTACGGATAGCGGTGCTTTGTCGTCTCAAACGCTTTATTAGAATTGATATTTGAGCTCTTTTTCAAAGATTACACCGGTTTCAGGATTAATGGTGTAGTTGCCTTTAACGCCAGGTGCAGTGAATTTAACCTCATATTCATAAAGGCCATTATCACGATCAAGCTCTACCTTGTGGAAAATTGCTTGGGGATAATCCTTTAGAACCATGTTTTGTACATCGTTGGAGCTTAAAACAATTTTACTGCTGCCCATCATAGTTTTGCAATCCATGGAATATTCCTTGATGGCACCATTATTTTGCAGAACATCAATCTCGTATTCAGTATTAGTTGCGTTATCATAGAACTTCACTTCAAAATAAGGAGTGAGCTTGTGCATTTCTGCTTTGGTCATAATATGAGTGCTGGAAGCTGGAACTTCCTTCGCAGCAATAGTCTTAGCTTCATCAGCAGAGATGGCAGCAAATGCAGAAGCAGAAAAAGCAAGAGTTGCCAAACCAGTTACGATAGCAGTAGTCATCTTTTTCATACTCAGGACCTCCTAAAAATATAACCTTCTTTTGAAAAAGCAAAACTCTTTCCTGTTAGCTATAGTTTAGCGAAAAACTAGGAAATAGTCAAGTGAAGAATTTGCAAACAAAAAAGCTCGCACTATTGAAGTACAAGCATTTCGTTCTTTATGGTGTTTTTGCTCGATGTACGTATTAAGGTAATAAAAAAGCCCTGGAAATAAATTCCAGGGCGGCTTTTCGGATGGTGTTTTTGCTCGATGTACGCATTAAGGCAACAAAAAAGCTCGCACATTATAAGTACGAGCTTATGATTAAATTATGGTGACCTCAGCAGGACTCGAACCTGCGACCTTTTGATTCGTAGTCAAACGCTCTATCCAGCTGAGCTATGAGGCCACATGGTGCTTTCTCAAGCAACGCTAATATTATAGCGGAGAGAGGCCGTTTTGTCAACGCCTTTTTAGCATCTTTGTACAATAATTTACAGATGGCTAAATCGCTATCTTAAATAAACATAGCGATTTATAGGCATTGCTGGCTTTTATTTTGGTCAACGCAATCACTTTTTTCCTTTTTTAGCACTCTTGGTATTGGCTGTAGCCTGGAGCTGGTGCTTGTCGCGCCAGCCGCAATAGAAAAATAGAGCTAATAACACTACAAAAAAGCCAAGGCTGGTGGCCTGGGCCGACTTCAGCCCCAAAAGCCAGGGCTCGGCGTAGTCGCCACGCAGCATTTCTAGGAAAAAGCGCACTACAGAGTACAGCATGCCATACATGCACAGCGCTTGACCGCGGGCGTGATTGGTGGTGCGAAAGAGTAAAAGCAGCGCAAAAATAACCACATCCAGCTGCCCCTCCCAAACCTCGGCGGGCCACAGGGGCTGGGTTCCATAGGTTTTATAGGCCAGCGTTCCTTCCGGATACAGCAGGCCAAAGTTGCCTCCTGTGGGCGTACCAAAGGCGTCACCATTCAAAAGATTGGCCATACGGCCGATGGCTTGGCCGATTAAAAGTGAAGGGGACACAATATCGCCAAAGGCTACCCAATCAATATCATGCAGCTTGCAGTAGGCTATACCAGCGGCAATGCCTGCCAGCATGCCGCCTTGCACGGCCATGCCTCCCTGCCAAACGAAGGGTATCTCCAAGAGATGCTCGCTGTAGTAATCCCAGTCGAAAAAGAACACATCCCACAAGCGTCCGCCGATAAGACCGGCAAAGCCACCGTAAATACCTATGTCCAGCACATGCTCATGCCAACGTCCGTCCTGCTTGGCTAAAAAATAAGCGGTGCCGGTGGCTAAAAAAATGGCTGTGCATAAAACCAGTCCGTACATGCGGATGGGAAAATCGCCAATATAAAATAAAAATTGATGCATAGGCTTGCCTCCATGGGTATAGAATAAAGTAGAAATATTAGAACCGAGCTTGCTCAGTTACTTTTGCAGCTTAGGTATTTATTGTAACACATTCAAGAAAAATAATCAGCCATAAAACTGTGAAAATTGCTGATTGTGCGCGATTCTTTTCACATTTTCTTGACAAAAGCGCCAGTGTTTTATATACTATTTGTTAAGCTAAGAAGAAGAGGAGTAGCCTGCAAATTTAGCGAGCCGTGATGGTGCAAGACGGCACAGTGGGTGAAGGCGCTTTGGAGCTGTAAAAGCATATGATTGAGGCGGGCTGCCTTTGGCAGTCAAGCAGGGTGGAACCGCGGAGTTCGCAAAGCATGATGAGCATCTCCGTCCCTGTAACATTGTGTTACCGGGACGCAGGTGCTTTTTTATTTCTCCCTCGTCTTTGTAACCACTATATAGGAGGCAGAACATGGATTTTCAAACAATTATTTTGAAACTGCAAAAATTCTGGGCTGATCAGAAATGCATCATGGCACAGCCCTACGACATTGAAAAGGGCGCCGGCACCATGAACCCGTCCACCTTTTTGCGTGTATTGGGCCCTGAGCCCTGGCGTGTGGCTTATGTAGAGCCCTCTCGTCGTCCCGCAGACGGTCGTTATGGTGACAACCCCAACCGTTTGTTCCAGCATCACCAATTCCAAGTAATCGTAAAGCCCTCTCCGGAAAATATCCAAGAGCTGTACTTGCAGAGCTTGGCCGAGCTGGGCATTCATCAAGAGGAGCACGATATTCGCTTTGTAGAGGATAACTGGGAATCCCCCACTCTGGGCGCTTGGGGCCTAGGCTGGGAGGTTTGGCTGGATGGTATGGAAATCACCCAGTTCACCTATTTCCAACAGGTGGGCAGCATCGACGTTAAGCCCGTTACCGTAGAAATCACCTACGGCTTGGAGCGTCTTGCCATGTACATTCAAGGCGTGGAAAACGTTTACGATGTAAAATGGGTGGACGACATTACCTATGGCGACTACTTCCACACCAACGAAGTGGAGCAATCCTATTACAACTTCCAAATTGCTGATACCGCGCTGCTCTTTGATTTGTTTGAAAAATATGAAGCTGAAGCTAAGCGCGTAATCGAGCTGGGCTACATCCGTCCTGCTTATGATTATGTTCTGAAATGCTCTCATACCTTTAACCTGCTGGATTCCCGTGGCGCTATCAGCGTAAGCGAGCGTACTGCTTATATTGGTCGCGTGCGTGCCATGGCTCGCCTGTGTGCAGCTGCTTATGTGGAACAGCGTGAAAAAATGGGCTTCCCGCTGCTGAAGAAAGGGGAGAATGAATAATGGAAAAATTACTGTTTGAAATTGGTACTGAAGAAATTCCGGCGAAGTTTATGCCCGGTATTTTAGCGCAGCTGGAAGAAATGGTTGCTAAAAAGATGACCGAGCTGCGTATTCCCTTTGAGGCTATCAAGGTTTATGGCACCCCGCGCCGCATGACCTTTATCGCTAGCGGCGTAGCCGAAACCCAGGCTGATAGCACTGTGGAGGCTAAGGGCCCCTCTGCTAAAATCGCTTTCGTAAATGGCGAGCCCTCTAAGGCTGCTATGGGCTTTGCTCGTGGCCAAGGCGTGGATGTGAAGGATCTTGTTGTACGCGACAATTATGTTTATGCTGTTAAGCATCTGGCTGGCGCTGCTGTTAAGGATTTGCTCCCCGACCTGCTCCATGATATTTTGACCAGCCTGAACTTCCCCAAAAACATGCGCTGGGCTGACCACGAATTCCGCTTTGTGCGCCCCATTCGCTGGCTGGTAGCTCTCTTTGGCAGCGAGGTTGTGCCCGTGGAGATCACCGGCGTTAAATCCGGCAAATTCAGCCGTGGCCATCGCTTCCTGCGTCCCTCCGCTGTGGAGGCCGGCAAGGAGCATGAGTCCGTTTTGGACGCAGCTAAGGCCTTCATCGATACTGCTGCTAGCAAGGTTAAGAACACCGTTGCTTCCGCAGTAATCGGTGCTACCGGCGTGGTAGAAATCCCCAATGCGGACGCTTATGAAAAAACCCTGTATGATAACTTTGTAATGGTTGACCAAGACGCTCGCCGTGAGCTGATTCGCAATCAGGTTATTGAGCTGGGCATTGCTGAAGGCGGCCACGTTGAAATCGACGAGGATTTGCTGGAAGAGGTTAACTATCTCGTTGAATGGCCCACTGCTTTGTGTGGCAAGTTTGAAGAAAAATTTCTGGCTTTGCCCAAGGAATGCATCATCACCCCCATGCGCGACCATCAACGTTATTTCCCGGTTATGGCCGAGGATGGCTCCCTTTTGAACAAGTTCATCACCGTGCGCAACGGTGGCAAGGACCATTTGGAGGTTGTGGCTCATGGTAACGAGCGCGTGCTGCGTGCCCGTTTGAGCGACGCTGAGTTCTTCTTCAATGAAGACCGCAAGCAGAGTCTAGCTGACCGCCTGGAGAAGCTGAAGACTGTTTCCTTCCAAGAGGGTCTGGGCAATATGAATGATAAGAGCAACCGTCTGGTGCAGGCTACCAATATGCTGTCCATGGCTATCAATGCCAAGGTGGATAAGGAGAAGCTGAACCGTACTGCGCTGCTCTCTAAATGCGATTTGGTTACCGGTATGGTTGTTGAATTTACCGAGCTGCAGGGCGTTATGGGCCGCGAGTATGCGAAGCTGGACGGCGAAGCTCCTGAGGTTGCTTTGGGCATTTTCGAGCATTATCTGCCCCGCTTTGCCGGCGACGAGCTGCCCAAAACCGATATTGGCCGCATTGTAGGCATTGCTGATAAGCTGGATAATATTTGCGCTACCTTCAGCCGTGGCTTGGCTCCCACTGGCTCCCAGGACCCCTATGCACTGCGTCGTCAGGCTTTGGGCATTATCAATATTCTGCTAGATGCCAACTACCACATTTCCCTGTACAAGGTGCTGGCAGGCATGCTCTATTTGCTGAATATTGCTCCGGATAAGACCGGCAAGCTGATTCCACAAATTGGCGAATTTATGAAGCAGCGTCTGCGTAATATGCTTATTGACCAAGGCATTCGCTACGACGTAGTTGATGCAGTTCTCTCCGAGGAGCGCAATGATGACTTTGCTGATTTGTATGCTCGCGCTGTGGCTTTGAATGCTTTCGTGGGCACCGAGGCTGCTCCTGCCCTGATTCAAGCTGCAACCCGCGTGGCTAATTTGTGCAAGAAGATTGAAGTGGAAACTGCTATTAATCCGCAGCTCTTTGAGGTTGAGGCCGAATCCGCCCTGCACAAGGCTGCTATGGAGGCCAATAAAGAGGTGCTGGCTGCTTCCGTACAATACGATTATGCAACCGTGCTCACCGAGGCTACCAAGCTGGTTGACCCCATCAACAAGTTCTTCGACGAGGTTATGGTTATGGCTGAGGATGAGAAGATTAAGAATAACCGTCTGGCACTGCTCTCCGCAGTTAAGGATGTTACTCACGCCGTGGGTGACCTGAACGCGATCGTTCAATAATATTAGTAAATATTAAGTGAAAACGTTAGAAGTGCCAGAAGGCGAGTAAGGGTGACAAGCCACGACCCATGTGGTCACGAGCTTGCGAGAGAACACATGTTGGTCGCGCTGTGCCCTTGGGTACGACGGCGTATGAATAATACTCCTAGGAGCCCTTACGAAGCATAATGGTGCTTATAACGTTTTCTGTAAAAGGAGAAGAATTCATTATGGAAAAATTTAACCAAGAAGCTCAAGCATTGGCAGAAATGCAAAACGAGTACACCCTGCTTACCAGCAAGAAACCCAGCGAAATGTGCCACGAGGATTTCATTCGCGCTGAGGAGCTGAATCTGGAAATTAAGGATGCTACCAAGGTTATGGCTGCGTTGGCTATTGAGCTGGCTGGCTTTGCTAAGGATGAAAAGGGTCTGTGGGTAAAGAAATAATTTTCTTACTTCAATAAAAAATGATGTTATGGAAACGGTGTGGCTAAGGCTATGCCGTTTCTTTTTATTGTTGTAAGTTCCAATAAAATAGCTATGGTCAACTCGCGGTGAGTTTCTCAAGCGAGTCGACTCATAGCTATTTTTATTACAATATGGTATAATTAAGCCAAATTGTATCGCATATAAAGGAGCGTTGAGATATATGAAGGTTGAGATTCCTGTTAAAAAGGGAGATAGGATAGAGTTATTGGTTACCGGCCTTGGCTCCAGTGGCGAGGGCGTGGGCAAGTACGAGGGCTTTACTGTGTTTGTAAAAGGAGCGCTGCCTGCTGAAAGGGTGCAGGTGGTTATTACCTTGGTGAAGAAAAGCTATGCTGTGGGGCGTTTGGAAGAGATTGTCACGGCCTCACTAGAGCGTGTGCAGCCCCTGTGCCCTGTGTATGAGGCCTGCGGTGGCTGCCAACTGCAGCATTTGAGCTACGCCGGGCAGTTGGCTGCGAAACGCCAACAGGTGCAGGATGCGTTGACGCGCATTGGGCACTTGGAGGTGGAGGCACTGCCTGTTTTAGGAGCCAATGACCCTTGGCATTATCGCAACAAGATGCAGTTCCCTGCGGCGCAGAATGCCGAAGGGCAGCTGGCAATTGGCTGCTACGCTACTGCCACCCACAATGTGATTAAGACCGAGGGCTGCCTTATCTCCAAGGAGGCCAATAATGCTATTTTAACCACCGTGCGCAAGTGGATGGAGCATTATAATATTCCTGCCTACGACGAAAAAACGGGCAAGGGCATGGTACGCCATGTGATGGGCCGTGTGGGCGTGCACAGTGGCCAGGTGATGGCTGTAATTATCACGGCGGGCTATGATTTGCCCCATCGTGCAACCTTGGTAAAATGGCTGCAGCAGTATGTGCCGGGTCTTGTGAGCGTGGTGCAAAATATCAACAAAAAGCAGACCAATGTGGTGATGGGCGCTAAGACGAGAGTGCTGTGGGGCGCGGAGAGCATTAAGGACAGCCTTGGCAGCCTCAGCTTTAATATTTCTGCCCAAGCCTTTTTCCAAGTGAATAGCGAGCAGGCGGAGAAGCTGTATAACAAGGCTTTGGAATTTGCTGCCCTTTCCGGTGATGAGACGGTAGTGGATGTGTACTGCGGTACGGGCACTATTTCCCTGTATCTTGCCCGCCATGCGAAGAAGGTTTATGGCATCGAGATTGTGGCTCCTGCCATTGAAAATGCTAAGAAGAATGCTGTAGAAAATAAATGCGCTAATGCGGAGTTTATCTTGGGTGATGCGGCAGTGGAGCTGCCCAAGCTCCTAGATGGCGGCGTGAAGCCCGATGTGGTGCTGGTGGACCCGCCTAGAGCTGGCTGCGAGGAGCGTGTTTTGGCAGCCATTGCCAAGGTCGCTCCGAGGCGCATTGTGTATGTTTCCTGTGGCCCTGCTTCCTTGGCGCGGGATTTGCACTACTTGGAGGAGCACGGCTACAAGACCATGGTGGTGCAGCCGGTGGATATGTTCCCCATGACCAGCCATGTGGAGAATGTGTGCTTGGTAGAAAAAGAATAAAGAATAAACTTATGTTTCCCATACTAACGTTTTGCGGTAGGAGTCTAAATCACACCGATTGTGCAATTACAGTGGATAAAAATTGAATAGCACCCCGGTGCGGCGAGGATGAGATTGTAGTAATCACGTCTTTCGCTGGGCTGGGGTGCTATTGTTATGGGGAAGTATATAAAAGCGGATAAGTTAAGAATAATACAAAAATAGAAAATTATCAGAATAATATATTGAAATATCTGATAACTTTTGCTAGAATGTAGACAGTGGAAGAAGCTTGCAAGTAACGCCATCAAATCTAGACTAAAGCACAGAAATGTGCTAAGATTGAGGTGACAGAATCATTGGAAAAACAAAAAGCATTGGCTCAGGATATCCAAAGCAGCACCGATGCTAAGTATGATGCATCCTGCAAAAGGCTGCTGGCATATAAAGAGTTCTTGGCAAGAATTATGCAGAGCTGCGTGGTAGAGTTCAGGAATTGCAGCATTGAAGATATTGTCGAAAAGTATATTGAGGGAGAACCCTATGTTGCGCAAGTAGGTGTACATGCTAATACGTCTAACGCTGATTTAATAACTGGTATGAATGCAGAAGATAGCAGTATCAATGAAGGCGTAGTAGCTTATGACATTATCTTTTATGCACTGGCTCCGAAGGATGGTAGCTTGATTAAGCTAATCCTGAATGTGGAAGCGCAACAAGATGTTAATCCTGGCTATCCATTGACCAAAAGAGCGCTGTATTATTGTGGGCGTATGCTTTCAGCCCAATATGGTAGGGAGTTTACAAATTCAGAATATGGAAGGCTAAAGAAGGTTTACAGCATTTGGATTTGCACCGATGGGCCCTTGTATAAGCAAAATACGATTAATATATACTCTGTAAAAGAGGATAGCTTTGTGGGCCAGCATGTTGAGCCTGTAAGTAATTACGATTTGCTGACCGTGGTGATGATTTATACTGTAGATGACTTTATGGATTTGCAGGATAATGTAATTAAAATGTTATCTGTGCTCTTAAGCAGGAATTTGGAAGCCAAAGAGCGAATGAGTATTTTAGAGAAGAATTTTCATATCGCAATGACTGAGAAGGTAAAGCAGGAGGTGGACGAAATGTGCAATTTGAGTCAAGGTATACGCGAAGAGGGGCGTCTAGAGGGCGAAGCCCAAGGCGTATTAAAGGAACGCCTGAAAAATGTTAAGGCATTAATGGACAATTACAAGGTTAGCGCTCAAGAGGCAATGAAGACGTTAAAAATTACTCATGAAGACCAACAAAAGATTTTGACCTTGTTGTAAGTATTAAAATCATCCAATATAATAACCCAATATGCACTTTAACGCCCTAGCGTGCGCGAACCTTTTCGTCGCGCTGGGGTGCTATTTTTTTTGCTCAAAATCTCTAAAAATTTTTTCTTTACCTGCGCTGCGGGGCCGTTGAGTGAAATACTAAACGCATAGTAACATGTGGACAAGAGAAAATCGGGGCTCAAAACCTATTTAAAAGCGTCTGGAAAGGGTATATAATTATATGAAACTGTTGGTTTTGCGTCATTTTAGAGCACAGCAAACAGACGACGCCGTTTTTTTTGAAAAAGAAAATGCGACCCCGCCTCTATGGGTTTATTTGCTAATAAAAGGTGTTGTCTGACCTGTAAATTGTGGACTTATCTACGTTTTAACAGGATGGGCTTTAGGCACACTTCATCGGGTGGAATCGCGGAGAGTGCTAACGCATCCAGCAGTTTTTTGTATCTAGGTGCAGTCATTAAATCAAAAGGTGTAACATTATCGAATATTTCCCTAGCAACACTATTAATGTGACAGGTTACCAAATGTATATCCTTAGGAGTGAGGAAATTAAAGGTAGTCCCTTTCGGAAGAATACGCCTAATCAGGGAGTGATTTTTCTCTATATGTGCTTTTTGCCAGGATTCCAGAGGATCACAATAGAAGATTCTGGTTCTTCGCTTACCATCTGCAGTGAACTCTAGGTTATGGGGGCCTTTGAATTCAACACCGTTGTCTGTAAGCACAGGGCCTCGTAAAGGGTGAATTGAAGGAGCGTTTGAAGAATGTCAAGGCCCTTATGGAGAAGATGAAAGTAAATGCCCATGAAGCGATGAATATTTTGGAGATTCCTCTAGAAGAGCAGCAGAAGCTCTTGACCATGATATAGAGCTGTGTGTTCTTGATTGCATAACATTGTAAATTATTAGCGCCTCAGTGCGGTGAGGGAAGAGATTTAAAGTAGTCACATCCTTCACTACGCTGGGGCGCGTTTGTTATTGTGTTTATTTGCTTTCGAGAAATGACGCTTTGCAGAATTTCAGGCAAAGCTGAAAAATGGCGGGTAGTAGCTTGATAAGGTTGATGCATGGTTTTAATAGGTCTACCTATATAAACACCTGTTTCCTATCGCGTTTTCCGAGGGGAATATTTTCAGTATAATTGTAAATTTAGAATGGACAAGTTTAAGAGCGCTCTGTGAGTGTGAAGAATAGCACCCTGGTGCGGCGAGGATGAGATTGTAGTAATCACATCTTTCACTGCGCTGGGGTGCTTTGATTTTTCACTTGCTATATAACCATAATAATGATAAAATTATGATAAAATAAAGATAAAAGGAGAGTGCAGCCAAAATGATTCAAATCAAACCTGTATCTGACTTAAGAAATAAGTATACTGAAATTGAAAAACTCGTGAATGAAGGTAATCCTGTTTATCTTACTAAAAATGGCTATGGTACTATGGTTGTTATGAGTATTGAAGCCTATTCAAATTTGGTTGAGGGCGTGGAAGACGCTTTGGATTTAGCAGACGCCTCGGCTGCTTCCAGTGAAAAGCGCCTAAGTCATGGGGAGGTTTTTGGGAAGCTGAGGACAATGATAAATGGATGATGCTAAATATGATTTAAGGTATTTGCCTTTGTTTTATGAGGATTTGGAGGAGAAGGTACTTTATATTTCTGATATTTTGCATAGTCCAAGGGCTGCAAGAGATTTGCTTGATGCAGTGGAAAATGCAATTTTAGAAAGACTGCCGTTTTGTGAATCATTTGAACGGTTTCAATCAAAAAAAGCCAGAAAGTATCCGTACTATCGTATTTACGTTAAAAACTTCGTGATATTCTACGTTGTTATTGATGAAGGTCGTGGTAAGAAGATTATGGAAGTAAGAAGACTTTTATATAAAAAACAAGAACGTTGGAGTAAATTGTTTTAGAGGATAAGTAACTCGTTTGTTAATTTAGTGCACCCTGGTGCGGCGAGGATGAGATTGTAGTAATCACATCCTTCACTGCGCTGGGGCGCTATTGTTATGGGGTGGGGAGGGTGAGCCTCACTAGTATTGTCCTGTGGTATATTTCGCGAAAGAAAATGTTACAATTTGTTCGTAGCATAAACAGTTGTACTAAGTTAAGAAAAGTTGTATAATACATATAGTTGCAGATGTAGCCTTGCAGGCACAGTTTCGTGAGGGCAAGGAGCTTCTGCCCGGATGTGCGTTCCGGTGGCACCTGTCAAGCTTGGCAGGTGCTTTTTTGTTTAAAAGGACAGTTATTATTTGCAGTGGTGCAGCTGTTGTTCTTAATGGGGGATGGTTTAATTGGGGGAGTTTTACAAATTTATCATGCAAAGAGTAAGAGGATTATGCTATAATTAAGGAGAAAGAAAAGATGACTGAGACCAGATTTGAAGATTTAAAAATCAGCAATGACTTCATGTTTAAGGAGGTCATGAAAAGCAATAAGGAGCTGTGCAAGCGGCTAGTAGGCAGTATCATGCAACAGGAGATTGAGGATATTGTTTATATTGACACTGAAAAGACGCTACAGCCCTATTACGACAGCCGTGGTATCAGGCTGGATGTGATACTTGCGGATGAAAATCACACTAGGTATAATCTGGAGATGCAGGCCAGAAATGTTATTGGCGATACTGGTGAAGCTCTTTTGCCGAAGAGGACACGCTATTATCAGTCTGTGATTGATATGGATATGCTTAAGAAGGGACAGGACTTTGATGAGCTTGACCCTCTGGTGTTGATTTTTATTTGCACATTTGATTTGTATAATGAGGGCAGGTATGTATATACATTTAAGAGCCGCTGTCTGGAGAATTTGGAGCTGGAGCTTGCTAATGAGGTAACTGTGAAGCTTGTAAATGCCAAAGGCAAGCAGGGCGAAGTAAATACTCTGCTCAAGAATTTTTTGCAATACGTTATGACTAATGAGCCAGTTGACGAGTTCACGGAGGATGTGGCCCGTCAAATCGTGGCTGTAAAGAATGACCCCATAGCGAGGAGGGATTATATGGTACTGGCAACTAGAATTAAGGATGCGAAGCGGGAAGGCTTTGTGGAAGGCGAAGCACAGGGTCATGCTGCTGGCCTTGCAGAGGGTGAAGCTAAGGGTGAGGCAAATCAGATTATAACTATGGTTGAAAGGAAAATGAAGTTAAAGAATATGACTTGTGAAGAAGCCATGGATGATTTGGATTGTACTCCCGAAGAACGTCAGGCATATTATGGCTACATTGCTAAAAGTAAATAAGAATAAATAATTAGCGCCTCAGTGCGGTGAGGGATGAGATTTAAAGTAGTCACATCCTTCACTGCTCCAGGGCGCTATTGTTATTGTGTTTATTTGCTTTCGAGAAATGACGCTTTGCAGAATTACAGGCAAAGATGAAAATGGCGGGTAGTAGCTTGATAAGGTTGATGTATGGTTTTAATAGGTCAACCTATATAAACACCTGTTTCCTATCGCGTTTTCCGAGGGGAATATTTTCAGTATAATTGTAAATTTAGAATGGACAAGTTTAAGAGCGCTCTGTGAGTGTGAAGAATAGCACCCCGGTGCGGCGAGGATGAGATTTAAAGTAGTCACATCCTTCACTGCGCTGGGGTGCTGGAGAAAAAAATTAATCCCCCGATTGTAGCAGTCGGGGGATTGTTGTGTATAGGTTATGTTAAGCTGGGCTTATTGTTTCTTGGTCAGGGTGATGGCTTGCTTGATTCTATTCTCAATATCAGGATTGCTAGTGAAATCCTGAGAATTGTTTGTGTCTCCAAAATTCATGGCAAATTTAGTATTACCCTCCTTAGACGTGAAGGTTATGGTAGCCATTTGAGTTTCTTTGTCATATACCGTAGTGTATTTCTCATTGGTAGTGTCTATTTTAGGATTGATACAACCAGAGTCAATGCCATTATTCTTAGCTAGACCACTTGCATCAGTTGAAAAGAAGCCTAGCCAAAATTTTTTGTTATTCTCTAAAGCTAGTTTACTCATATCCACCTTAAGCTCGTAGGTTGTATTGGGTTCAATGGCAATGATGTCGGAGTGCAAAAAACTTTTTTTGTCACTTGCTTTAGGAGAATTATTAACTATGCCTTCATGCCAAGTACTTGGTCCAAGCCCAATATTTGCTAAGAGATTCTTAGGGGTGTCTTGGCTAACACCGGTAATGGCAGCAACTGCCTTATCAATAGCACCACCAATGCTTTGTTGTAGCCCGTTGCTACCGGCGAAGGAGGCAGCCACTGCTGCTATAAAGGCCAATAAAATTGCATATTCAGTCATAGCAACGCCACGTTTTAATATCTTCTTATACCATAAAGGTTTGTTCATAGATTACACCGCCTTAGGTAATAAATTATTTAAAATTATTATATATCAAAATGAGTAAAATTTCAAGAATTTTCATTTCAGTGTCCTCAGATGTTTTTTTTGCTCCTCAAAACTAAAGCTTGTTGAAAAGGTCTTTTATTGCTATAATAGAGACTGCAAAATTCTTTTGTAAGGAAGGCCAGTGTAGCTTGAAGCTTTGCTAGCTCAACCAAATTTATTTTTAAGGAGAATGCTTGTTGAAAAAATCTAATGTACTGGATATTGTAGCGTAACCGAGAGGTTATGCCATATCGAGCAAGCCTCTCGGATTCTTGTAAACAAATTTGAAGAAAATATTTTGAGCAAGAATATCGGAGGTAAGAAATGTCTAATTTGGTATTTACAACAATTAATCCTCAAACCAACAAGGAAATCACAATTCGCCATGAGCGTAATGATGAATTTGCTGCTGTAGAAAATCTCGTGCGTGAAGCCTTTTGGAATGTTTATCGTCCGGGCTGTCTGGAGCATTATGTATTGCATAAGCTGCGTAAAGACGCGGCCTTTGTGCCGGAGCTGGACTTGGTTATGGAGCTGGATGGGGAGCTAACTTTATACGATTTGAAAAGCATTTAGTAAGATTATAATGAAAAAAAGTCACTGTGGACTAGGCTAAAATCGCTTAGTCAGCAGTGACTTTTGTTTTTGCAAGGGGATTTACATTTTTATGCCATTTGTTAGGCGAATAACCTCGGCTTTAGCTTCTGCCAATTGGGCTTGATTAATCATACCATATTTATGCATAGCGGCCAAAACCAGCTGTTGGCGCTTTTTGCAATCCTGGGGATTTTCTAAGGGATTAAGAGCGCTAGGGGCGTAGGGCAGAGCAGCAATTACGGCTGCCTCAGCTAGGGTTAGGGCGGAGGGCGCTTTGCCAAAATATTTATTGGCAGCCTGCTTGATGCCGTTGGCACCGGCACCAAAATAAGTAGTGTTCAAATAAAGCTCTAAAATTTCGTCCTTGGTATAATTATCCTCCAGCATCAGGGAGAGAATGGCTTCCTCGATTTTGCGCTCCATGCTTTGCTCATGGGAGAGAAAAACATTTTTCACAAATTGTTGGGTAATGGTGCTGCCACCCTGCACAACTTCGCCTGCGGTGATATTCACTAAAAGGGCGCGCAGCACGCCGTCCACAGCAATGGCGCCATGGTTATAAAAATCATGGTCCTCGATGGCAATCAAGGCCCTAGGAATATCCTGACTCATGGATTTTAGGGGCGTCCACTGGGGGTTTTGGCGGATGGGGTCGATAACCTCCTCCATATTAAAGGCTAAATAGAATTTTTGCATGGGTGAGGGCCATGTTTTTCTATCCGGCAGCAGGCTCACAAAAAGGGCCATGGCTGCCGATTTTTCATGTTTATTAAGCTTTTCTTGCTGCTGCTGTTCCTGCTTGGTCGGTGGCGCAGTGGGCGTTGGCTTGCTTGTAGCCGAGTCATAGGCCACCATACCGGCGAAAATCAGCAGGGCCATAACGATGGTTTTAATCATAAGTATACCTCTTTCATTATTCTATTCTCTATTGTAGCAGGAATTGCGTATTTTTGTAAAGTAAAGTAAAAAAAAGGCTAGGAAAATTCGGCGTGAAGTAGTAAAATAGGTAGTGTAAAATGGATGAGTGTTTCTTGCCCTTTTTATAAAGAAATTTTACAAAGTCCTTGCAATTTTATGCAGAGAAGTTGTATAATTATCATTCGTAAAGGAGGATGGATATGAGAGCAAGTGTTATCGGCGCAACCGGCTATGCGGGTGTGGAGCTATTAAGGCTTTTGGATGGTCATCCTGAGGCAGAAATTGCCTGCATTACCTCTGAAAGCAGCACGGGCGAGGCTATCGCCAGCATGTATCCCCATTTAGCCGGCAGAATTGAGAAAAACCTGCAGTCCATGCAGGATATTGAAGCAATTGCTGCTGACAGCGATGTAATTTTTATCGCCCTGCCTCATGGCCATGCCATGAAAATTGGTAAAAAGCTGCGTGGCAGCACAACGAAGATTATTGATTTGGGCGGAGACTATAGATTTAGAGATTACCATGTCTTTGAAGAGTGGTATAAGGTGAAGCACGAGGACCCTGAGGCGCAGGCTGTGTATGGTCTGACGGAGCTTTATCGTGACCAGGTTAAAAATGCCAGCCTTGTGGCTAATCCCGGTTGCTATACTACCTGCAGTATTTTGGCTATGGTACCTCTTTTGAAGTACGATTTGATTGAGCATCAAGGGATTATTGTGGATGCTAAGTCCGGCACCAGCGGTGCAGGGCGCAGCCTAAAGGCTGGCAGTTTATACTGTGCAGTGAACGAAAGCTTTAAGGCTTATGGGGTGGCTAGCCACCGCCACACTCCGGAAATCGAGCAGATTTACAGCGAGTTTGCCGGTGAGCCGGTGGTAATTCAGTTCACGCCTCATCTCTTGCCAGTGGATAGGGGCATTTTGGCTACCTGCTATGGTCAGTTGAAGGAAGGGGTAACTGATGCGCAAATTGAAGAGGCTTATCAGGCCATGTATGGCAAGGAGTTTTTCATTCGCTTGCGTGGCAAGGGCGGTTGTCCGGAGCTGAAGAATGTGCGTGCCTCTAATTTCGTGGATTTGGGCTGGCAAACTGATAAGCGCACGGGGCGCATTATCGTGATGAATTGTATTGATAATTTGGTGAAGGGCGCAGCTGGACAGGCGGTGCAGAATATGAACGTGATGTTTGGCATCGATGAGACTGCAGGTCTGCGGGCTTTACCTATAGTGCCTTAATATAAAATTTATAAATATGATATTGCTCCGGTCAAAGGAAATTTCTTAACGGCCATTTCGTGGGGAATAATCACGAAGCTTCGGTGTCCAATCTGTTCGAGGAAGAATTTACGTTTTCGAAACCTTGCTTCTATTATTCCAACCACTCATGTCCTAAAATTTCCATTCCCTTCACAATATCATATTTAGTAAATCTAATAGTAAAGAAGGTTTAAATATGCAAAAAATCGAAGGGTGGGTAACAGCTCCCCAGGGCTTTATTGCTGCCGGTGTGAAGGCGGGCATTAAGGTTAGCGGCAATCACGATGTGGCCGTGATTTATAGCACTGCTCCGGCTGCCTGCGGCGCTGTGTTTACCCAAAATAAAATGTGTGCGGCGCCTGTTATTGTGAGCCGCGAGGTTAATCAGCATGGTTATGCGCAGGCTATTGTGGTTAATAGCGGCTGCGCTAACGCCTGCACCGGCGAGCAGGGCCTTGCGGATGCTCGCAAGATGCAGTCCCACGCAGCGGAGCTGCTGGGCATTAAGCGGTCGGAGGTTTTTGTATGCTCCACTGGCGTGATCGGGCAATTCTTGCCCATGGACAAGCTTTTGACCGGCATTGCCGATGCCGTCGACAGCTTGGACGAGTGCGAGGGCGAAAGCTGCGCTATGGCTATTCAAACTACCGATACCTTTATTAAGCGTGCGGCTTATGAGACGGAAATAGGCGGTCATAAGGTAAAATTTGCCGGCATTGCCAAGGGCGCCGGTATGATTCACCCCAATATGGCTACCATGCTGACCTTTATCACTACTGATGCAGCAGTTGCTCCCGATGTGCTGAAGCGTGCAGTGAAGAAGGCTGCGGACCAATCCTTTAATATGGTGGTTGTTGATGGCGATACCTCTACTAACGACAGCATGATTGTTTTGGCAAATGGCTTGGCTGAAAATGAGATTATTTTGAGCGAGGAGCATCCGGATTATCCGGCGTTCTTTGAGGCTTTGGTTGCTTGTGCTACGGATTTGGCCAAGATGATTGCGCATGATGGCGAGGGCGCAACTAAGTTCTTAGAGGTTAATGTGGTAGGCGCTGCTACCTGGGCGGATGCCAAGACTGCGGCTATGGCTATTGCCAAATCCCCGCTGGTGAAGACGGCCTTTTTTGGCGAGGACCCCAACTGGGGACGCATTGTGTGCGCAGCTGGTTATAGCGGTGCGGAGATGGTTGCGGATAAGGTTAATTTGGAAATTGGCGGTATTCGCTTAGTTGAAAACGGCATGAACTGCAATGTGCCGGCGGAGAAGCTGGCACGGACTATGGCTCAGCATGATATTTCCATGACCATTGATTTGGCGGCGGGTAGCGAAAGCGCTACGGTGTGGACCTGCGACTTCAGTTATGAGTATGTAAAGATTAATGGTGAGTATCATACTTAATAGCTAATTCGTAAATATAATAATTTCTTCACTCAAAAGAAATTTTTTGTCTTGATTATTAATTATAATAATGCTTCGTTCAAGCGGGATTTTTAACGCTCATTTCGTGGGGAATAACCAAGACTCTGCGGGGTACTATTTGGTTGAAAAAAGATTTATTGTATGCAACCCTTGAGTCGGTTATTCTAACCACTCATGAGCTAAAATCCCGATTCACTTCGCATTTATTATAATTACATATTCATATTGCAATTATAATATTTAATCGATTTTGCTATTTATGCTAATATTGTTATGAATATATTTATAAGGAGGATTTTACAATGTTGATGAACGATTCTCAAGTACAAACTTTGGTGGAGGCATTACCTTATCTGAGCAAGTTTAAAAATAAAACCATCGTGGTTAAATATGGTGGCAACGCTATGCTTAACGATGAGCTGAAGAATAAGGTGCTGCAGGACATCGTGTTCCTGCAATGCGCTGGCATGCGTCCTGTTGTTGTGCATGGCGGTGGCCCGGAAATTACCCGTATGCTGATGCAGGCTGGCAAGAAGAGCGAGTTTGTAAGCGGTTTGCGCGTAACTGATGCTGAGTCCGTTGGCATTGCTGAGATGGCTTTAGTTGGTAAAATAAACACTGATTTGGTTGCTCGTCTGAACACCTTGGGTGGCAAGGCTGTAGGCCTGAACGGCAAGGACTCCAATTTGATCCAAGCTAAAAAGCATTTGGCCGATGTATATGAAAACGGTGAGGTTAATTTGGTAGATATTGGCTATGTGGGCAATGTGGAAAAGGTTAACACCGAGCTGATCGATGTATTGTTGAATGCAGGCTTTATTCCCGTTATTGCTCCTACCGGTGTGGGTGCTCAAGGCGAAACCTATAATATCAATGCTGATAGCGTAGCCGGTGAAATTGCTGGCGCTTTGAAGGCTGAAAAGCTGCTGGTTCTGACCGACGTACGCGGCATTTATTCTGACTATCGCGACGAAAACAGCTTCCTGTCCACTCTGACCTTTGAAAAGGCGCAGGAGCTGATTATTCGTGGCAAGATTGATGGCGGCATGATTCCGAAGGTTCGTGCTTGCATCACTGCTTTGAGTGGTGGCGCTAAAAAGACTCATATCATCGATGGTCGCGCTGAGCACACCATTTTGATGGAAATCCTGAGCGACAAGGGCGTTGGCACCGAGGTTGTAAAAGAGTTGAAATAATTCCCCAGAGGAATTAATTAGAGGGGACCTGTTAGCAATGAATAAACAAACTGTTATTGAGCAGACAGAAAAATATTATCTGCCCGTCTTTGGTCGTTACCAAATGGTGATGGACCACGGACAGGGCTGCAAGGTTTGGGACAACGAGGGCAAGGAGTATATTGATGCCTTTGCCGGAATTGCTGTAAATTCCCTGGGCTATAATCATCCTGTTTTGGTGAAGGCTATTGCTGACCAAGCTGCCAAGGTGATGCACTGCTCCAATTTATACTACACAGAAATTCAAGCTAAGGCTTTGCGCTTAGTGGCCGAAGCTACCGGCATGGACCGCATCTTCTTTGCTAACTGCGGCGCAGAGGGCAATGAGGGTGCTATGAAGCTAGCTCGTAAATATGGCGTGGCTAAATCTCCCACGAAATATAAAATTATTTCCGCTGATGAGTCCTTCCATGGGCGCACCTTCGATACCTTGGCTGCTACTGGTCATGATTATTATCATGTGGGCTACGGCCCGCTGAGCCCCGGTCATGTGCTGGTGCCCTATGCAGATATCGAGGCCCTGGAGGCTGTGATGGATGAGGATGTGTGCGCCGTGCTTTTAGAGCCCATTCAGGGCGAGGGCGGCGTGCATGTGCCCAGTGATGAATACTTAAAGCAAGTGCGTGCGCTTTGCGATAAATATGATGCGCTGCTGATTTTTGACGAGGTACAAACCGGCGTAGCCCGCACGGGCAAATGGTTTGGCTATATGCTAAGCAGCGTGAAGCCGGATGTGTTGACCTTCGCTAAGGGCATTGGCGGGGGCTTCCCGGTGGCAGGCTTTGCTGTGACCGAGCGCTTGGCGCATGTATTCAAGCCCGGCGACCATGGCGGTACCTTTGGCGGTAACCCGCTGGCTTGTGCTGCGGTTTATGCAACCTTGGCTACAATTAAGTCCGAGGGCTTGGTAGAAAAGGTTGCCCAAAAGGGCGAGTATTTTATCAGTGAGCTCAAAAAGCTGCAGGCTAAGTATCCTGCTAAGGTGAAGGAAGTGCGTGGCCGCGGCTTGATTTTGGGTATGGAGCTGGCTAGCGAGGGCCGTCCCGTAGTCGAGCATTGCTTGGCTAATGGTGTTATTGTGAACTGCACCGCTGGCAGTGTAATTCGTCTTGTTCCGCCGCTGATTATCAGCAAGGAAGAAATAGATATGGTAGTGGCTGCTTTGGATAAAGCTTTGGCTGCTATGTAAAAAAGGGGATAGAAAATGGGTTTAAGAAATAAGGATTTGCTGACCATCCACGATTTAACTGTGGGTGAGGTTGCAACTATACTGGATGTAGCTAAAAAATTAAAACGTAAACAAAAGGCTGGCGAGCCCCATCAATATTTGAAGGGCAAGACCTTGGCCATGCTGTTCTCCAAGGCTTCCACTCGCACCAGAACCTCCTTTGAGGTTGGCTTTTGGCAGCTGGGAGGTCATCCCATTTATTTGAGCGACTCCGCTTCTCAAATCGGCCGTGGCGAGCCCATTCGCGACACGGCTCGCGTTTTGAGTCGCATGGTTGATGGTATCATGATTCGCACCTTCTCCCATGAGAGCGTTGAGGAGCTGGCTAGATATGCAAGCGTGCCCGTTATCAACGGCTTGACCGACCTTTTGCATCCCTGCCAGGCCCTGACCGATATGTTTACCATCCAAGAAAAGATGGAGGTTTTGAAGGGTCGTAAGCTGGTTTATGTGGGTGATGGCAATAATATGGCTCACTCCTTGATGTATGCCTGCGCTAAGGTTGGCATGAATATGGTTTGCGCTAGCCCCAAGGGCTATCAACCGGATCCCAAGATTTTGGCTGAGGCCCAAGAGGACGCTTCCCATACCGGTTGCACCATTACTGTGGAAGAAGACCTTTTTAAGGCCGCTAAGGGTGCTGATGTGCTTTACACCGACGTTTGGACCAGCATGGGCGAAGAAGCAGAGCGTGATATTCGCTTTGCTGCACTGCATGAATATCAAATCAATCAAGCTCTCTTAGATGTAGCTCGTCCTGAGTGCATCGTGCTGCACTGCCTGCCCGCTCATCGCGGTGAAGAAATCACTGATGATGTGATTGAAGGGCCGCATTCTGTAGTCTTTGACCAAGCAGAAAACCGCCTGCATGTGCAAAAGGCTATCATGGCGCTTCTGATGAGCGACGAAGTGCTGTAAGCAAGAGAAAAATTTTGTATACATGAGTAAAAACTCTTGGATTATGCATAAAAAAGTGCTATAATACAAGAAGTTTGTAAGATTATACACTGCAGGTTGATTTTATGCAGTTTTAGGAGGCTATTTACAATGAAAAAAGAAGACATTAAGAAAGTAGTTCTGGCTTACTCCGGTGGCCTTGATACATCCGTAATTATTCCTTGGCTGAAGGAAAACTACAATGGCTGCGAAGTTATCGCTGCATGCGCTGACTTGGGCCAAGGCGATGAGCTGGATCCCGTACATGACAAGGCAATCAAAACCGGTGCTAGCAAATGCTATATCCTGGATTTGAAGGAAGAGTTCATTAAGGATTATGTATGGCCTACTGTTAAGGCTGGCGCTGTTTATGAAAAGAAATACCTGCTGGGTACTTCCTTTGCTCGTCCTTTGATTGCTAAAAAATTGGTAGAAATTGCTGAAGCTGAAGGCGCTGACGCTATTGCTCACGGTGCTACCGGCAAGGGCAACGATCAAGTTCGTTTCGAGCTCTCCATTAAAGCTCTGAACCCTGATTTGGCCATCATCGCTCCTTGGCGTGAATGGGAGCTGCGTTCTCGTGACCAAGAAATCGACTATGCTGCTGCTCACAATATTCCCATTCCTGTTTCCCATGACCATGACTATTCCATGGACCGCAACATGTGGCATTTGTCCCACGAAGGCTCCGATCTGGAGGATCCCTGGAATGCTCCTAAGGATGAGCTGTTTATCGTAACCAACATTCCTGAAAAGGCTCCTGACAAACCGGAATATGTAGAATTAGAATATGTTGAAGGCGTTCCCGTTTCTGTAAACGGCGAAGAGCTGAGCCCGGCTAAATTGGTAGAAAAACTGAATGAAATCGGCATTCGCAATGCTGTTGGTATCACCGATATGGTTGAAGACCGTTTGGTTGGTATGAAATCCCGTGGTGTTTATGAAAACCCCGCAGGTGCTATTATCTACTATGGCCACAATGATTTGGAAAACCTGTGCTTGGACCGTGCAACCCAATCCTTCAAGCAACAAGTGGGTATCCGTTATTCCGAGTTGGTTTACGATGGCATGTGGTTCAGCCCCCTGCGTGAGGCTTTGGATGCATTTGTTAACGAAACCCAAAAGACCGTTACCGGTACTGTTCGCATGAAACTGTACAAGGGCAATATTTACAGCGCTGGCGTAAAATCCCCGTACTCCCTGTACAGCCAAGAATATGTAACCTTCGGCGAGGACGAGGTTTACAACCAAGCTGATGCCACCGGCTTTATCAATCTGTTCGGTCTGCCCCTGCAGGTTCGTGCAATGATGAAGAAAGGTACCTTGAAATAATGGCTAAGCTTTGGGGCGGTCGTTTTAGTAAGAATACCAATGAATTAGTGGACGCATTTAATGCGTCCATTGATTTTGATAAGCGTTTATATCACGAGGATATCCGCGGTAGCATGGCTCATGCGCGTATGCTAGCTGCTTGTGGCATCATTCCGGCAGAGGACGGGGAGAAGATTATTGCTGGTTTGAAGGAAATCCTAGCTGATATTGAAGCTGGTAATTTTGAATTCAGCGTAGCCTTGGAGGACATTCATATGAATGTAGAGGCTCGCTTGACTGAGCGCATTGGCAGCGCCGGTGCGCGCTTGCACACTGCGCGTAGCCGTAATGACCAAGTTGCACTGGATATGCATATGTATATGAAGCGCGAGGTAACGGAGATTGCTGAGCTTTTGCTGCGCTTTGAGGAAGCGCTGCTGAGCGTAGCGAAGCAGCACGAGAAAACATTGATGCCGGGTTATACCCATCTGCAGCGTGCGCAACCGATTACCTTTGCTCATCACCTGCTGGCATATTTTAACATGCTGCAGCGTGACTTCCGCCGTCTCTTGGGCGTTTGGGAGGGTGCGGATATGATGCCCTTGGGCGCTGGTGCTATTGCCGGCACCACCTTCCCCATTAATCGCCATATGGTGGCCGAAGAGCTGAACTTTGGCACTGTTTATCCCAATTCCATGGATGCAGTAAGCGACCGCGATTATGTTATCGAATTTTTGTCCTTTGCTTCCACCCTCATGATGCACATGAGCCGTTTGAGCGAGGAAATTTGCCTGTGGAGCAGCACTGAGTTTGGCTTTGTGGAGCTGGACGATGCCTTTGCTACCGGCTCTTCCATGATGCCGCAAAAGAAAAACCCGGATATTTCCGAGTTAGTACGCGGTAAGACCGGTCGAGTGTATGGTCATTTGATGGCTATGCTGACCACTGCTAAGGGCTTGCCCCTGACCTATAACAAGGATTTGCAGGAGGACAAGGAGGGCTTCTTTGACGCTATCGACACGGTGAAGTTCACCTTGGCCGTATATCGTGATATGATCCTCACCATGACTGTGAATGTGGACAAGATGGCTCAGGCTGTGGCCCATGACTTCTCCAACGCTACTGATTTGGCCGATTATTTGGTACGCAAGGGCTTGCCCTTCCGTCAGGCTCATGAGGTGGTTGGCAAATGCGTGGCTTATGCTATTGAAAAGGGCAAATTCCTGCTGGAGATTCCCATTGAGGAATACAAGCAGTTCTCCGAGCTTTTTGAAAGCGATTTACTGGCAGCTCTTGACCCTGCCAACTGTGTAGAAGCGCGTCGCTCTTACGGCGGACCGGCCTTCTCAGAAAACGAAAAGCAGTTTGCTATCGGAGATAAAGTTTTGGCGGCACAGGAGGCCAAGCTGGCTGAGCTGAAGGCGAAGCTTTAATGTGCTTGCAAAAAACTTATAATATGCTATAATAGACATAGAAAGACAACCGCCCACAAGGTGGGTTGCCTTAGTGTGGAATAGTTAGAAAGCCACCCCAGCTACCGGCAAGTATGTAGGGGTGGTTTTTCTACGTAATGGCTACCTTTGATTGTTCAATTTAATGAACGTCAGCAATGCTAAAAGAAACATTCCAAAGGCCATAAGGTCTTGAAAGGAGTAGTTTTCCATAGACATCACCTCCATTCATAAGAAATGAAGGCAACGCCACCCTGCAACACGGTTGTCAAGTAAATTATAGCATAATATAATTGTTTTATCAACAACTGTTTCTTAAACAAGGAGAAACACGAATGAAAATTCTAAAAGAGAACATTTGGCAACAATATAGGGCAGTTTATGTGCATATTCCCTTTTGTAAGCAAAAGTGCTTGTACTGCGATTTTGCTTCCTATGCTTGCTTTGGAGAGCGGGACATGCAGGCTTATACGGATGCTCTGTGCCATGAGATAGAGGTAAGGGCGGAGGAGGCAGCTAAGGTAGCTTCTGCTGCTACAGTGTATTTTGGCGGGGGCACGCCCAGCGTGCTACCCATTGATTGTCTTGAACGTATTGTAGCAGCTCTTAAGTCCTTTGGCTTTTGGAATACTCCTGCGGAAGCAACGATTGAGGTCAACCCAGGTACAGCTGATTTAGCTAAGCTAAAACGCCTGCGTGCCGCAGGCTTCGACCGCATCAGCTTTGGCGTCCAGTCCCTGCAGGATGATGAGTTGCGCGCTATTGGTCGCATTCACAGCGCCAGTCAGGCCTTAGAGGCTATTGATTTAGCAAAGCAGGCTGGCTTTGAGCGTATTAGCTGCGATTTGATTTACGGCTTGCCGGGGCAGACTATGGCTAGTTTAAAGGACACCTTGCTCAGGTTAATAGCTACAGGCATCGAGCATATTTCTGTTTATGGTCTGATCGTGGAAGAGGGGACACCTCTAGAACATTTATTGAGCTCCGGAAAGGTATCGTTACCTGATGATGATACCAGTGCTGATATGTATGAATTAGTACAGCAAGTGCTGAAGGAACGGGGCTTTGAGCGCTACGAAATAAGTAATTACGCTAAAAATGGGCAATACTCAAGGCATAACACTGTCTATTGGCAGTACTATCCTTACATCGCCTTCGGCGCTGCGGCGTGTGGCTTTGATGTAAATGATAACACTGCAACTAACGTGCGTAATACATACTACGCCAATGCTTCACAAGCAAATAGCTCTGATAGCTTTGAGATGCCAATGGCTTATCGCCGCACTGGGCTCAGCACAGTGCCCGAATACATCGCCACTGCGAAGGCCTTAGAGCCTGACGCTTGGCGCAGCAGCTCCTTGTATTCCATCGAAGGGCTCACGGCGGCTCAGCAGCTGGAGGAATTCATGTTCATGGGCTTGCGTCGAGCTCAGGGAGCAGACATAGAGGAGGGCAAGGCTCGTTTTGGTGTGGATGTGTGGCAGCGCTATCAGGCAGAGCTTGCTGCCTACATAGCTCAGGGTTTAGTTCGCTATGATGCTTTTGCTAAACGGCTAGCCCTTACGGAAGCAGGCATGGAAGTAGGCAATCAAATTTTTGCTATTTTCGTAGATGATTAGGATAAGGTAGCTCATATTGATAAACTAATTTTAAATAGCTATGTTTCAAGCGTAATGGTCGTGCTGGCTATTACGCTTTTTTATTGCCCAGGCAATGCTTCATTGACAAGCTAGGCTAGATTTAGTAAAATGTTAAAGGTATTTTTTACGCATGTACTTTATTGCGTTAAAAGAATAAAGAGTGAATATGTTTAGGTAAAGAGGTATAATATGATTGCTCCAATTGCAGAGCTAAGAGAATTTGTTGAAAAGAATAAGCACGAAATGCTTTTGTTTTGGGAGAACCTAGTAAATCTACAGGCGGGCTCCTACGAAGTCGACAAGGTCAATCGCGTGATTGATTTTTTAAAGAAGCATTTTGAAGCTGAGGGCATTGATTGTCATTTGCTGGATACTAAGGGCAGCGCTAATATGCTGGTGGCGGAGTTGAATAAGGATGTTGCTAAGGCTCCCATTTTATTATCCGGGCATTGCGATACTGTATTTCCCTCCGGCTCCTACGAGGAGGACCCCTTCTATATTAAGGATGGCTTTGCCCATGGCCCCGGCGTAGTGGATATGAAAAATGGCATTGCCCAAATCTTCTATATTATGGTAGCCCTGAAGCATTTTGGCTATACAGAGCGCCCCGTGAAGGTGCTTATTGTGGGCGATGAAGAAAACAGCCACGGTCAGGGCATTGCGGACGAGCTGCTGATGCAGGAGGGCAGGGGAGCCTTGTGCTGCTTTAATATGGAAAGCGGGCGTATGGATAACTGCTTGACCGTGGGACGCAAGGGCGGTATGGACTGCCATATCACCGTGCATGGTGTGGCTGCCCATGCGGGCAATGATTATCTGAAGGGGCGCAATGCGGTTATCGAGATGTGTCACAAGCTGCCCCTTTTGCAATCCTTATCAATTTATGACGAGGGCTTGACTGTTAGTGCGGATATTATTAAGGGCGGCATGGCGTCCAATGCTGTGCCCGATAAATGCTATGCGGAGCTGGACGTGCGCTATAAAAAGCTGGAGCATATGGAATATATCAAGCGGAAAATTCGTGAGGTGTGCGCGCAAACATTTATCGAAGGAACTACCACCGAGGTGGAGTTTGTCTATCCCATGCCTTCCTTTGAGGAAAGCGAGGCCAACCATAAGCTGCTTGCCTATATCAATAGTGTTGCCACTAAATATGGCTATCCCAAGTCCGAGCCCATTTATGTAGGTGGCATGTCCGATGCAGCTTATTTTGCTAGCGTGGGTGTGCCAACGATTTGCTCCATGGGCGGTCAGGGCGCTGGCGCACATACTAAGGAGGAACATGCTTCTGTGGAAAGCTTTTTCCGCCGTTGGATTATCGCTATGGCCTGCATTATGGAAATAGATGAATATGTAAATAATTTTGCTTAAGGTTTAAGGAGAGAGATTTGATGAATAAAAAAGATGATGTGAAAGCCTTTAAGGCGCCCAGTCCCGTGCTAATTTTGGTTTGTGTAATTGTACTTTGTGCTTTAGCGAGCTATGTAATTCCCGCCGGTGTATATGATCGCGTGAAGGACGTGCACACTGGCAAAATGGTTGTAGACCCTGCTACCTTCCATTATGTGGCCCAAAAGCCCACTGGCTTTATGGATTTCTTCACTGTAATTAATAAAGGCTTCAAGGGTGGCATCAGCATTATCGCCTTCCTCTTTATGGTTGGCGGTTCCCTCAATATTCTTGCCAAAACTGGCGCTATTATCGCCGGCCTGAGCACCTTGGTAAAAAAGATGCGCAATCACAGCATTTTGCTCATTCCTGTGCTGATGACAACACTGGCGACCTTCTCTACCTTGGCAGGCTGTAACGAAGAGTATTTGGCCTTTACGCCGTTGGTAGTTAGTGTGGCTTTGGCTCTGGGCTTTGACTCCATCACCGCTTTGGGCATGCTCTTTTGCTCCGTAGCAGCAGGCTATGGCGCTGGCTGCACCCAGCCCTTTTCTGTAGGCGTGGCGCAGGGTATTGCCGGTGTGCCTATTTTCTCTGCGCTGCCCTATCGCGTGGGTATATTCTTCGTGCTTTTGGCTTTGAATATTTCCTATGTTATGTACCATGCCTATAAGGTGAAGAAGAACCCTCAAAGCAGCCCTGTTTACGAAATTGACCGCGCTAAGGCTGGTGCCATTAATTTGGAAGAAAATCCTGAGCTCACCACTCGTCAAGGTATTTGCTTAGCGCTATTGGGCCTCAATTTTGTGGGCATTATCTTTGGCGTACTCAAATATGATTTCTATATGAATGAAATCTCCGCTCTTTTTATTATTATGGGCATTTTGTCCGGTATCATCTGTGGCCTCAAGCCCAATGATATCTGCGATGCCTTTATGGAAGGCTGCAAGGGTATGATGCTGCCCTGCTTGGCAGTGGCTATGTGTAAGGCTGCTACTATTTTGCTGGACAACGCCAAGGTAATGGATACCATTATCCATTATTTGGCAGGCATGCTGGATATTTTCCCGTCCTCCATTATTGCCTTTGGTATGTTCATCATTCAGGATTGCTTCAATTTGCTGGTGCCCTCCAGCTCCGGTCAAGCAGCTATTTCCATGCCCATCATGGCTCCTTTGGCTGACCTTGTGGGCTTAACTCGCCAAACTGCAGTCTTTGCCTTTACCTTTGGCGACGCCTTTACCAACTGCATTACTCCGGCCAGCGGTGCCACAATGTCCTATTTGGCTATGGCTGGTGTGCCCTATAAAAAATGGGCGCGCTTTGTGCTTCCCCTCATTGCCATGTGGTGGGTTGTGGCCTTTTGCTTTTTGACCTACGCTACTGCTATTAAGCTGGGTCCGGTATGATATAACAAGTTCTAGCCTTGCTTCGTCACTAGATTTGAAATCTTTGTGACGAAGCATTTTTTTTGCTAAAAGCTGTTGACAATAAGGAAGGGTAGTGCTATTCTTATACCAAGATGTTAGCACTCCAATGATATGAGTGCTAACAACTAAATGAGGTGGGAATATGTTAAATGATAGAAAGAAAAAAATTCTCCAGCTCATAATTGAGGATTATATTTCGACTGCTGAACCGGTTGGCTCTAGAACCATTGCTCGCAAATATGATTTGGGCCTCAGCCCGGCCACCATCCGTAATGAGATGAGTGATTTGGAGCTTTTAGGCTATCTAGAGCAGCCCCACACCTCGGCAGGACGTGTACCCTCGGCTCAAGCCTATCGCTTGTATGTGGATTCCTTGATTGAGCCCGGTGCTTTAACCGATAACGAAAGAGCGCTGATCAATGGATGGTTTAACGAAAGACGCAGAAGTCTGGACGAAATCTTCCAGTCCACAGCTAAGATTCTATCTCGCATGACCCAAAACGTATCCATGGTTTTGGCCAATCGGGATGCAGGAGCCAGGTTCCGTTATATGAAGTTCTTGCCTCTGGATGAACATCATGCCATCCTGTGCATCATTACTGATGACGGCAATGTGGACAACTGCGTGGTAGAAATTCCCTTGGGCATGCGCTCCGAGGAGCTGGATTATTTAGCAGGCAAGGTGAGCCGCCTCTTAGAGGGCAGGGAGCTTGCAGATATCAGTGAAGAGCTGCTGGCTGTGGTACATAGTAATATTGCCGAGGATAAGCTGCTGTTTACCTCTTTGGTGCAATCCATTCGCCGTTTGCGTAATAAGCATATGGAGCAAAAGGTGTTCTTAGGTGGTACCAAGCAGCTACTAAATCAGCCCGAATTCCGCGATGTGGAGAGGGTTCGTAATTTGCTGGGTATTTTGGAGGAGGAGCGCGTGGTGCGCGACCTTTTGAAGTCCGGTGAGGATAGCGGCCTTAAGATTACCATTGGCAGCGAGAATAAGTTCTCCGGCATCCAAGATTGCAGTATGGTTCAAGCAACTTATCGCTTAAATGGTAAGATTGTTGGCACCATGGCAGTGCTTGGACCCACACGCATGGAATATGGCAAGGTAATTTCCGTTATGGATTACTTGCACAAGTATTTGAAAACCATGTTTGAGCATGAAAGCAACAAATAGCATAATAAATAGTTATCAAAGGAGGAAGTGCTTTGCAAGAGAATGATGTAAAAGACACCATGGCACAGGAGGAAGCGCAAGCTGCTGAAAATGCCGAAGTAAAGCAGGAAGCCACCACTGAAGAGGCTTCGGCAGAGCAAGCTGCTGAAGCGAAGGAAGAAGTCAAGGAGGAGGCTACCAAGGAAGCGGAGCCGGACCCCAAGGATGTGAAGATTGAAGAATTAACCAATCGTCTCCTGCGTTTGCAGGCTGATTTTGAAAACTTCCGCCGCCGCACCGCTACTGAAAAGGAACAGCTTTCTAGCTTCGTTACCGCTGGCGTAGTTGGTAAATTCTTAAAGGTGCTGGATAATTTTGAGCGCGCCGAAGCAAGCGCTGCCAAGGCCACCGATATGGAAGGCGTAATTACCGGCATGCAAATGATTCGCCGTCAATTTGAAGCTTGCTTTAGTGAGCTGAAGGTGGAAGAAATTCCGGCCCAGGACCAAAAATTTGATCCCCAATTCCACGAAGCTGTAATGCGTGGGCACAACCCTGAATTAGAGGACGAGGTTATTGATATGGTCTTCGAAAAGGGCTACAAGCTGGGCGACAAAGTAATTCGTCATAGTAAGGTTCGCGTCAACGCGAATGAATAAAAGGCTGGTTCTTTTTCCGTTATAGTTCACAAATTTTGCTTGAAATATTTCCGATATGTCTGCGCAAAATTTGCTCCTCTAACGAAAAAATCCCTCAGCCTTTAGGATAAACATCTAAAATAATTTACGAACAAGATTGATTAGAAGGTATTAGATACGAATAATACTGAGGAGTCGTACTAGAGGTACGTCAACGAAGGATTATGAAGTAGATGATGCTTTATAATTAATCGAATATAGGAGGAATAAAAAATGTCTAAAGTAATTGGTATTGACTTAGGTACTACTAACTCTGTTGTTGCTGTAATGGAAGGTGGCGAACCTACCGTCATCACTAACCAAGAGGGCTCCCGTCTGACCCCGTCCGTAGTTGGCTTTGCTAAAAACGGCGAGCGCTTGGTTGGCCAATTGGCAAAACGTCAGGCTGTTTCTAACCCTGATAGAACCATTAGCTCCATTAAACGTCACATGGGCGAAGGTAGCTATCGTGTAACCATCGATGATAAAAAATATTCTCCGGAAGAAATTTCCGCTATGATTCTGCAAAAGCTGAAGGCTGATGCTGAAGCTTATCTGGGCGAAAAGGTAACCCAAGCTGTTATCACCGTTCCTGCATACTTCAACGATAGCCAACGTCAAGCAACCAAGGACGCAGGCAAGATTGCCGGCCTTGAGGTTCTGCGTATTATCAACGAGCCTACCGCTGCTTCTCTGGCTTATGGCATCGACAAGACCGACGACCACACCATCATGGTATATGACCTGGGCGGCGGCACCTTCGATGTATCCATTCTGGATGTTGGCGATGGCGTATTCGAGGTAAAGGCTACCAATGGCGATACCCATCTGGGCGGCGATGACTTCGATAAGAAGATTATGGACTGGATGGTTGACGAATTCAAGAAGGCTGAGGGCATTGATCTGTCCACTGACCGTATGGCTATGCAACGTTTGCGTGAGGCTGCTGAAAAGGCAAAGATCGAGCTGTCCGGCGTTATGAGCACCAATATCAATCTGCCCTTCATCACTGCAGGTGCTGATGGCCCCAAACACTTGGATATGGATTTGACCCGCGCTAAATTCGAAGCTATGACCGCTGATTTGGTAGAGCGCACCATGGGTCCTGTTCGTCAAGCTATGAGCGACGCAGGCCTGTCCGCTGGCGAAATCTCCAAGGTTGTTATGGTTGGTGGTTCCTCTCGTATCCCCGCTGTACAAGCTGCTATTAAAAAATTCATGGGCAAGGAGCCCTATAAAGGCGTTAACCCGGACGAATGCGTTGCTGTAGGCGCTGCTATCCAAGCTGGCGTACTCTCCGGCGAAGAAGGCACTGGCTCCGTGCTGCTGCTGGACGTAACTCCGCTCTCCTTGGGCATTGAAACCCTGGGCGGTGTCTTCACCAAGATTATCGACCGCAACACCACCATTCCTACTTCCAAGAAGCAAGTATTCTCCACTGCAGCTGATAACCAACCCTCCGTTGATATCCATGTACTGCAGGGCGAACGCGAAATGGCTGCTGACAACAAGACCTTGGGTCGCTTTGAGCTGAGCGGTATCCCCGCTGCTCCTCGTGGAGTACCGAAGATTGAAGTTGCCTTCGATATCGATGCTAACGGTATTGTAAACGTAAGTGCAAAAGATCTTGGCACTGGCAAGGAGCAAAAGATTACCATTACCTCCTCCGGCACCTTGGATAAGGATGAAGTAGAGAGAATGGTTAAGGAAGCTGAAGCTAATGCTGAAGCAGATAAGAAACGCAAGGAAGGCGTTGAAGTTAAGAACCAAGCCGACAACCTGATTTACCAAGCTGAAAAGACCATGAAGGACATGGAGGGCAAGGGTAAGGACGATATGATCGCCAAGGTTAAGGCTGCTGTTGACACCTTGAAGGAATCCGTAAAGGGTGACGATTTGGACAAGATTAAGGCTGATACCGAAGCCTTGACCAAACCGCTGTATGAGCTGAGCGCTGAGCTGTACAAGGAAACCGAAGCACAAAAGGGTGCTGAGGGCGCGCAAGGTGCAGGCGCTGGCGCACAAGGCGCAAAGCATGACGATGATGTAGTTGACGCCGAAGTTGTCGACGACAAGAAATAAAGAGTGCAATAGCGACCGCCTATAATGCACCATCTACTTCGCACCCAAGGGTACAGCGCGACCAGCATGTGCTCTCTCGCAAGCTCGTGACCACATGGGTCGTGGCTTGTTGCCGCGCCTCGTATCTGGTACATTCTATTCGGTCCATATAATTGGTATATACTTTATAGTGCCCAACTGCTGTACGGCTCTTGGGCACTAACTTAATGTAGATATTTAGGAGGCCAATTTAAATGGCTAAACGAGATTACTATGAAGTCCTGGGCGTGTCGAAGACTGCCAATGCGGACGAATTAAAAAAAGCATATCGTAAACTGGCCCTAAAGTATCATCCTGACCGTAACAAGGGCAATGCTGAGGCTGAGGAAAAATTTAAGGAAGTAAACGAGGCCTATAGCGTGCTGTCCGACGAAACCAAGCGTGCTCAATATGACCAATTAGGTCCTGACGCTTTTGAACAAGCCCAGCAGGGTGGTGGCCCAGGTGGCAATCCCTTCGGTGGCGGTTTTGGCGGCTTTAGCGGCAGCGGTATGGAAGATATCTTTGATATGTTCTTTGGCGGACAGGGTGGTCGTAGCAGTCGCGGCGGCAATGCAGGACCGCAACGTGGTGCCGACTTGCGCTTCGATTTGGAAATCACCTTTGAAGAGGCTGCTTTTGGCATTGAAAAGGAGATTAATATCTATCGTGATGAAACCTGCGACCATTGCCACGGTAATGGTGCTGAGCCAGGTTCTAAGGTGGAAACCTGTCCTGAGTGCCACGGTAGCGGCTATGTACGCTTTACCCAAAATACCATGTTTGGCCAAATGGTCAATGAGCGTCCCTGCTCTAAATGTCATGGCGAGGGCAAGATTATTTCCGAGCCCTGTAAGGAATGCCGCGGCAAGGGCACTGTGAAGAAGAATAAGCACCTGAAGGTAAAGATTCCTGCCGGTGTGGATAATGGCTCTAGACTGCGTGTAGCAGGCGAGGGTGAAGCCGGTACTAAGGGTGGACCTAGCGGCGATCTGTATGTATATCTGTACGTAAAGCCTCATAAGTTCTTTGAACGAGATGGTACTACTGTACTTTGTGAGGTACCCATCAATATCGTTCAAGCTACCTTGGGCGCTGAAATTAAGGTGCCGACCTTGGATGGTCAGGTAACCATGAAGGTACCCGAGGGTACCCAGCCTGGCAAGGTGCTGCGCTTAAAGGGCAAGGGTATTCCCAGTCTGCGGGGCGGTATGCGTGGTGACCAATTGGTTCGCATCAAAGTTGTTGTGCCCACGAAGCTTAGTGACAAGCAAAAGGATGCCCTGCGTGCCTTTGAATCCATTAGTAAGGACAACATTAACCCAGAGGAAAAGAGCTTCCTTAACAAGATTAAAAATCTTTTTAAATAATTATAGTAGCCCTCGCCTGTGCAGGCGGGGGCTTTTTGCTGTTTGGACAAGTCTTTGGCACTGCCTATCTGTTGCCGATGCAACATATTTACATAATACTTTCTTTAATTACAAAATGTTTACAATAAACATATGATTTGGCATAATTATAAGCAAGAAATATGTCATAAAGGGCGTGGAAAAAGATGGCAGTAA
Source organism: Phascolarctobacterium sp. (assembly GCA_051866495.1). GTDB lineage: Bacteria > Bacillota > Negativicutes > Acidaminococcales > Acidaminococcaceae > Phascolarctobacterium_A. The sequence continues at coordinate 45,485 of JBJDXD010000067.1, forward strand.
AGATGTACACACCAAACTACCTAGATATACCCTTGTTTCAGGGCTTGGACATGGAGGAAATTAACGAAGTTTTACAAAGGTTTCATGGGCTCATCAAGCATTTTCCTAAATCAGATTATATTTATTTGGCAGGGGACTGCGTAGAAAATCTTTGTGTGGTGCTGGAGGGCACCGTGCAGATGATTAAGGAGGATATTTGGGGCGAGAAGGCTATTATCGCTAATTTGGGCGCCGGCTCAGTTTTTGCGGAAAACTTTTTGGGTAGGCTGGGGGACCGCAGTGTGGTGAGCTATTTTGTAGCCAGCGACAGCGAGGTTTTGATGCTTCCCTTAGGAAGAATGCTGTTTGATAGCAACACTAATAGCAAGGCTTCCCAAAGGCTGATGTGCAATATCGTCTCCATTTTGGCAGATAATAATACGCGCCTTATTGAAAAGACGGAGATTTTGTGCAAAAAGACATTGCGCAGTAAGATTTTAGCCTATCTGGAGCAGGAGGCGCGCAATAATGGCAGCCACAGATTTACTATTCCCTTTAATCGCACGGATTTGGCCAATTATCTGGATGCGGACCGCAGTGCTTTAACTAGGGAGTTGGCTCGCATGAGGGAGGAAGGACTCATCGATTATAATAAAAACACCTTTGAGCTCAAGGCTAAGGAGCACAACGAAGGTCTATAATCAGATAATGCTATGTTTATTTCTAGGGACGCCTACGGGCGTCTCTTTTTTTGTCCGCAGGAGACGACAATGCTTAAAAAAAGTAAAATAAGTTACTTAAGTTTAAAAATGAATATTAAATTAATGAAATTGATGTATATAGTGATATTCATATAGAATTATAAATTTTTGTTGCTTTAGCAACGGAACAATATGCAAAATATTGTTAAGATGACACTAGTTAGAAGGTTACTCATAGACACACTTGAGATATAAGCAGAGTACTATGAAAACTCAATATACTGTCAGATATATGGTGCCCTCGGAGGCATTGTATATAAATATTTTATAAAGGAGGAACTCTCTATGTCCCCAGCAATTAAATGTTTAATTCTGTTGGCTGTAATTGCGTTATTTTT
>JBJDXD010000068.1:0-8909 GCA_051866495.1 Phascolarctobacterium sp.
AATATTGAGTACCTTTTCCAGCTCGTCCATCAAATCAAAGGGATTGCGGCCGTATCGGTCCAGCTTGTTCACAAAGGTAAAGATGGGCAAATGACGACGATGGCAAACCCAGAACAGCTTTTTAGTTTGGGGCTCTACGCCCTTAGCAGCGTCAATCAGCATAACTGCGCTATCCGCAGCCATTAAAGTGCGATAGGTATCCTCGGAGAAATCCTGGTGACCAGGAGTATCAAGAATATTAACTCTATAGCCATCATAATCAAATTGCAGCACGGAGCTTGTTACAGAAATACCACGCTGCTTTTCAATTTCCATCCAGTCAGACACTGCATGCTTGGCAGTTTTTCTAGCCTTAACAGAGCCTGCTAAATGGATGGCACCGCCATAGAGCAAAAGCTTTTCGGTCAAGGTAGTTTTGCCGGCGTCAGGGTGGGATATAATAGCAAAGGTACGACGTTTCTCAATTTTTTCCAATAATTCCTGCATAGGTTCCCCCTCTTATTCTTCCTTAAAATCATCCATATTTTGTGCTTCATAAAGCTTATAAGCTTCCAAAACCTGCTTTTTGATATAATCAGGCATGGGAATTTCGGTCTGCAGCTCTCCCCGCATGGTCACGCGAAAGGCCACATTCTCGAATCTTTCACCGGCATAGGTCTCGCAAGTGACGGAGGTGCGCATAAACTCGTCTTTAAAAATGCAGTCCTTAAGCTCGTGAGCCTTGCGCTCCTTATCCCAAGCATCATAAATAGCATAAAGCTTTTGTTGAGCCTCAACAGGAACATCCTCGCCCACTACAACGGTGCCAGTTTCATCAATAGGAGTGCAGTCCATGTTAGAATAAAAAGTACCATCCTCCAGCTCAATATCAACAGTCATTACATAATCCTGCTCACGAAAAACAGCATTTTTAATCTGCCATTTTGCCTGCCATTTAGCAATACAAGCGGGACAAATAAAGTTTGTATCACGAATACTAGTGTTCATGTAATTATCACGGTAATAGAGTTTTTCACCGGGCACAAAGGCCTCACCGCATTCACTACATACAATATCTAAAGTGCGAATCATGCATATACCTCCAATAAGGATATTAGATAAACGACTAAAATTGACTTTCTTGTCAAAATAGTATTATACAATAAATCAAGTATAATAGCAATTACTAGCTTCGCATCAGGTGCATTTCAATAGAGAAATAAAATAAAAAACCGTTACATCGGCTTTCACCAATGCAACGGCTAATTTTCATGGTCGGAGCGGCGGGATTCGAACCCACGACCTCTTCCACCCCAAGGAAGCGCTCTACCAAACTGAGCCACGCCCCGACGTTTTAGGGTTGTTGCTGTTCATCAGCAACATGTAAGATTATACTGTATTATAGGGACAATGTCAAGCATTTTTTGCCGCTTTTCCCGAAAATTTTCAGAAAGTACCAGTAAAAAATTACTTGTCAATTACCCTTACGCCCTCAGTATCGAGCTGCAAAATATGATATGCAGCACGCTCGCCTTGCTTGGCAAAGGTGTTTACCATTGCTTCAGCTATGGATCGTCCATCGGCATCAGGAGCTGCATAAGCCATTACGGTGGAGCCTGCACCACTGATAATAGCGTTATAGGCACCTGCCTCCCTAGCTGCAGCAAAAACGTCACTCAAGCCAGGAATCAAATGAGCACGATAGGGTTGGTGCAGCTTGTCCTCCAGAGCCATGCCCAAATACTCATAATTACCACTAAGCAAGGAGCCAACTAAAAGCGACGCCCGAGAGGTATTATAAACTGCATCCTTATGAGGCACTGTTTTGGGTATTGCCTGTCGCGCTAAGGCTGTGGCAAGCTTGCTTTCGGGCACAACAGCAATAAATTGTAAGGGTTTAGCAGGCAACAGCCGCAGAGAGTGTGCCCTTTCCCCTTCCATATAGCTAATAGTAAAGCCACCGTAGAGAGCAGGAGCAACATTGTCGGGATGCCCTTCAATTTCTGTTGCAAAACCTAAAAGCTCATCCTTGGAAAAATGATTATCGCACAAGCAGTTAGCAGCGAAAAGGCCTGCCACAATGGCACTAGAGCTGCTACCCAAGCCCCTGGACATAGGAATACGATTAATCATCTTTATTTTTAGACCAATACGTTGATTATTGGTAACAAGATTCCACACCTTGAGAAAGCTAGCAAAGGCCAGATTGCGCCCAAAGGGCTTCAAATATTCTGCGCCCTCGCCTTCAACCTCCAGCTGAAAACCTTTAGTATCGGTAATCTCATAGGTCGCTTCATTGTAAAGATTCACTGCTAAGCCCAAAGTATCAAAGCCAGGGCCACAGTTGGCAGAGGTAGCAGGAACACGAATTGTAACCTTATTCATCTTGCTCTCCTTATGCCAAACTGCTATCCTCTACACGGATAACACAGCTCACCTTTTCAACAACGGGCAATACCTTCAAAATTTGCAAAGCCATTTGTAAATTAGATTCAGAAACGCTATGAGTAATAACAACGATTTCCGCTTTTTGTCCCTTGGAAGCATTTTGTTGGATTACATTACGCAGGGACACATTTTGCGCGCCAAAGGCGGCAGCGATAGCTGCCAAGGCACCGGGCTGATCCAAAACCTGCAAGCGGATATAGGCAGGAGCGGACATTTTTTCTGGCGGACACAGCTTCTTTTCTTTGAAGCAGGTGCAGGAAATACGCCCTGTGCTACCACTTTGGATATCACGAGCAATCTCGATGATATCACCCACAACAGAGCTAGCAGTGGGTAAACGACCTGCGCCCATACCAAGGAACATGGCTTCGCCAATGGCATCGCCATTAACAAAAACTGCATTATAAACGCCATTTACACCGGCCAAAGGATGGGTTAAAGGCAGCATGGTAGGCTTTACACACACAGTAATGCCATTTTCGGGATCGTTTTTGGCGATACCCAAAAGCTTAACAGCATAGCCCAAATTTTGCGCATATTTTATATCACAGGCTTCAATATTCTCGATACCTTCAACTAAAACATCCTTCAAGCTGATGCGTGTATTGAAGGCAATGGAAGCTAAAATTACTACCTTACGAGCAGCATCTAGGCCACCAACATCGGCGGTAGGATCGGACTCAGCATAGCCCTTAGCTTGAGCTTCCTTCAAAACCTCATCATAATCAAGATGCTCGTTACTCATTTTGGACAGCATATAGTTCGTGGTACCGTTTACAATACCCATTACGGAATGGATTTGGTTACCAGCCATGCTGGTTTTCAAGGGCTCGATGATAGGAATACCGCCGCAAACGCTGGCCTCGAACATGAAGTCCAAGCCCTTCTGCTCTGCAAGAGAATAGATACCCTCGCCGTAGTGAGCAATGACGTCCTTATTAGCAGTTACAACATTTTTGCCCTTTTCAAAGGCAGCCACAATATATTCCTTAGCAGGATGCTCACGACCCAAAAGCTCTACAACGATATCAATATCAGGATCGTCTAATATATCTTCGATTTTATTGGTAAAAAGGTATTTATCGCCATATTCGGCACGACGCTTTTCTACATTACGATCCATAACCTTTGTAATGCGGATAGGCTTGCCCACCTTTTTTTCGATATCAGCGGCATTTTTTTCTAATACCTTGATTACACCGCCGCCTACGGTACCTGCCCCCAGCAGGCCCACATTGATAAATTCTTTCATTATGTAGAGCCCCCTCCATTTATATTTCCATCATAATCTCGTTTTATACTTGGCCTAATACCTCGAGTCGCTTTACGCCGTCGATCATGCGCAACTTGTCGAGCAGAGCCTCCAAATCCACAGTCAGATGCTTAGTTTCGATGGAGATGGTGGTATTAGCGACACCCTGCAGGGGAATGCCCTGGTTAATGGTCATGATGCTACCAGAATCATCTGCCACTGTGTTCAAAACCTTGGAGAGAACGCCGGACTTATGCTCCAAAAGTAAGGACAGAGTAATAATCTTTTCTTTGCTTGCTTCATAGAACGGGAACACAAAATCTTTATATTTATAGTATGCACTGCGACTCAGACCCATTTTTTCAACAGCCTCGTTAATGGTTTTGATTTCGCCGCGTTTTAAAATTTCCTTTACTTTTATAGTTTTTTTAATGGCTTCCGGAAGAATTTCTTCCCGCACCAGATAGAATGTGGATTTTTCAGACATATCGCAGTCCCCTTTCTTATTAAAAACTCTAGGAATATTATACCACTGTTTGCTTGGAAAATACAAAGGTTTTTTTGTGAAAAATTTGCGCCTTTTTTATGCACACAAAAACTCCCCTGCAGGTAAGTCATTAACTTGCAGGGGACTTAGTAATAACATTTTTTATTTAGGCAAATTTTTAGCACTGCCTGGCTTAATCTTGCTTTCTGTGCCATTAAGCAAGCGCCCAATATTATCCTTGTGACGTAGCACTACAAAAAAGCCGGCTATTGCACCCAAAATGATATAGGCACAAGGGTAACAAAAATACCAAGCCATAATAGGTGTCAAAATGGCTGCTACAATAGAGCCCAAGGACACAAAACGTGTAATGAGAACCAAAACCAGCCACACCAGGAAAACAGTACCAGCTACCTTAGGCATCAAAAACACCAAAAGGCCAAGGCCAGTTGCCACACCCTTACCACCTTTAAAGCCTAAGAAGAGAGAATAATTGTGACCTAAAAGAGCACCAAGAGCAGTCACAACGTCCAGCTCCGGATTATGGAAAAAATGATTCACCAATGCCACGGCAATAATACCCTTGAGCATATCGCACAGAAGCACCATCACCGCAGTGGTAGGTCCCACAGTACGAAAAACATTGGTCGTACCAATATTTTTACTGCCATAATTGCGAATATCAATGCCATGCAATGCCTGTACTAGCCATAGTCCACTGGGCACAGAGCCACAAATATGCCCCAGCGCAAAGCCTAGTACATAGTGCAGTATTCCCACCTCATTTATCATCTACATCACCTGACTTAATTTATTAATAAAGCTATAAACTTAATCTTCCTCGTTCTTGCCACGGATTATCATCTGGATGGGCGTGCCCTCAAAGCCAAAGGCCTCACGCAGCTTGTTTTCCAAATAACGTTGATAGGAAAAATGCATAATTTCCGGCTCGTTAACGAAAATAACAAAGGTGGGCGGCTTGATTTTGACTTGGGTAACATACAAAATTTTGAGTCGCTTGCCCTTTTCCGTCGGCGGCGGATTAATAGCTACCGCATCTTCAATGACCTGATTCAATATGCTGGTGGCAATGCGTTGTGCATTCTGCTCAGCAACATAGCTAATAACCTCCGGCAGACGATGAATGCGCTGCTTGGTTACCGCAGAAACAAATACACAAGGAGCATACTGTAAGAATACCAATTCCTTGCGCAAGGTTTCAGTATAGCGCAGAGTAGAGCTATTGTCCTTTTCGTATAAATCCCATTTATTTACAACAAGGATAATGGCCTTGCCAGCCTCGTGAGCATAGCCCACAATACGCTTATCCTGCTCAGTAACGCCTTCAACAGCATCAAACACCATGAGTACGACATCACTGCGGTCAACAGCACGCAGTGAACGCATCACACTGTACTTTTCAATTGGTTCATCCACCTTGGCCTTACGGCGCATGCCAGCAGTATCAATAAAGAGATATTTTTGGCCGTTGCGTACTACAGGAGTATCAATAGCATCACGAGTGGTGCCGGCAACATCACTAACAATGGAGCGCTCCTCGCCTACTAAGGCATTAAAAATAGAGGATTTACCCACATTGGGGCGACCAATGAGAGCGACCTTGATTTCGTCCTCATCATCCATGGTAGTTCCTAGCTTATCGCTGGGGAATTTAGCAACAACTGCATCCAACAAATCGCCCAAGCCCAAATGATTAGAGGCAGAAACAGGAATCGGTTCACCAATACCCAGATTGTAGAACTCATAAATATTCATCTCCTGCTTGGGAGAATCGGCTTTATTAACAGCCAATACAATGGGCTTTTTGGATTGGCGCAAAAGCCTTGCTACGTCTGCATCCTCAGTAGTAATGCCACTGCGAGCGTCGCAAACAAAAAGAATAACATCTGCTTCCTTAATCGCGATTTGTGCTTGTTGGCGAATAGATACAGCAATAGCATCCGCATTCATGATCTCGATACCACCGGTATCCACCATCATAAATTCATGGTCCAGCCATTCAGCTGTAGCATAAAGACGGTCACGAGTGACACCGGGGGTGTCCTCAACAATAGAAATCCTGCTGTTGGCAAATATATTGAATAAGGTAGATTTGCCAACGTTAGGACGTCCTACTATAGCAACAATAGGTTTACCCATAAATACTCCTCCATCATACTATAATTTAATGCTTCTATCTATCATGATTCTGTAAAATTTAAGTTAATAAAACGCCTTAAAAATAACACCCCTAGGTGTCAAGACGAAGTATACAGTGCTTTATTGACGAACTTTTAGTGATCTATTCCCAAGCGAGAAGACACTCCCTTATGGAAATAGTGCTTTACTTCGCTCATATCGGTAACTAGATCTGCAATTTTAATAAGCTCCTCCGGTGCACCTCGACCTGTAGTGATGATTTCTAGCTCGTGCTGATGTGCTCGCAAAAAATCTAGCACCTCGTCCAAGGGCAGCATATGTGTGGCTAAAACAATATTTAACTCGTCCAAAACGACGATATCTGCTTGCCTCTCCGTAATAGCCATTTTTGCAGCTTCCCAGCCCTTGCGACACAAATCAAGATCTATGGGGTCAGGATTACGAAAATTAACAAAGGCATCACGCCCCACCTGAGTCAGCTCAAAGCCAGGAATAAAGCCAAAGGCTTTTGCTTCGCCATACTCAGGGTCATCCTTCAAAAAGCAAAACATCTTACTCTTCAAGCCGTGCCCCGCGCCACGCAAAACAACCCCCAAAGCAGCAGTTGTTTTACCCTTGCCGGTGCCGGTATATACCTGTAGCATAAAATCACCTACTAGCTTTCTAAAAGCAAATGCAATAATTCCTTAGCATCCTTGGCAATTTCTACCTTGCCAGAATATTCCTTCTTGAACTGCTCCAAACTTTTATCATCTAAAAATAGATTATCGTTATTCAAAACCACAGCGGGTAAAATAATGCGCTTGCCCGTCACAGCCTGAAGGATATCACCAGCCGTTAAAAGACCCGTAACATTTACCTTACCACCAAAAAATTTATTGGGCACTGGCACAAAGCTGTGCCTAGAGCCATACTTTTTATTAAGCTGCTCCATCAAAGGCTGCAAAATAGCATAAGCACTTTCACCCACGGGAATCACTGCATCAGCAGTGGCCTGATAGCTACCCATGGTTGCCAAAGTAGTATGCCAATCATCCACAAAGCTGCGTGTCAAGCCAATGCCATTTTCAAGCTGAGGAAAGCCGTCATACCAGCTCGCATCGGGCACATCACGTTCTGCCAAAAGATAGAACTCATCACCCAGATAAATAAAGGTCTTACCTGTTTCCTCGCGACATTGGCGCTGCCAGGGAGTTACCTGGTCAATTAACGCAGCAGCCTCTTCCTTAGAAAAAGTGCGTAAAGGAGTCAAGTTTTCCCTGTGCTTGGTAATGCCCACAGGAACCACCGCCATGGTCAACACATTGGGATAGTGCTTATACAAATCTGTAAAGCTCTTAGTAAGCACCTCGCCATCGTTATAGCCAGGGCAACAAACAATTTGTGTGTGCACCTCAATGCCAGCAGCAAACAGTCTCTCCAGCTTATCCATTAGCTCACCAGCAAAACGATTATGCATCATTGCACAACGCACCTTAGGGTCAGTAGCATGAACAGAAACGTAAAGCGGGGTCATATGGGTTTGGATAATGCGCTGAAAATCATATTCCTTCAGATTGGTAAGAGTAATAAAATTGCCATATAAAAAGGACAGTCGATAATCGTCATCACGCACATAAAGACCTGGGCGCATGCCGGGAATCATTTGGTCCACAAAGCAAAAAACACAATTATTATAACAGGTATTGACCTTATCAAAAACTGCTGCTTCAAACTCCAAGCCCAAATCCTCATCGGGATATTTATCAATATGTACCTGACGGCGCTGGCCTTCAGCGTTCTCTAGCTCCAGCTCCACCTCACAATCGGTTGTATAAAAGCTTAGTTCAATTATATCCTTTACCTGCACGCCATCCACAGCCACCAATTTATCACCGGCTACAATGCCAGCTGCCTCGGCTAAGCTGTTTTTGCGCACACCACTAATTTGTCCCAGCATAAAGACTCCTTAAAAATAAGCATAATAATCCCTTGGGTAAATAAATCGTCATTAAATTATATCATATAAAATGCTTAATGGCTAGTGGATGTGGCAACAAAGAGCCTTTTAGTGAGCAGAAAGCGAGGATTTCTCCTCGCTTCCTGTAATATTTTAACAACTTTTTCTATATACTAGCAGCGATTGCTGGTCCTCAGCGTCACAGCTTCAGCCAAATGTGCTGGTTCAATGTTTTCGCAACCAGCTAAATCAGCAATAGTGCGTGCCACCTTTAGAATACGATCATGGCTACGCGCACTCAAATTAAGGATATTAAAATATTTTTCCATAACTGCTTGGGCATCACTACCAAGCTTGCAATATTTTACAACCTCGCTGCGCCCCATTTGAGCATTACAGTGCATGCCCCATTTTTCAAGACGCTCCTGTTGAATAAGCCTTGCCTGTACCACCCTTTGACGAATTGTTGCCGATGCTTCACCCGGCTTTTTATCCTTAAGCTCGCTAAAATCCACACGAGTTAGATTTATTTGCATGTCAATGCGATCCATCAGTGGTCCCGAAATTTTCCGTCTATAGCTATCTATTGCAGCTTGCTTGCAGGTGCATACATGACGAGAATCACCAAGGTAACCACAGGGGCA
>JBJDXD010000069.1:0-8834 GCA_051866495.1 Phascolarctobacterium sp.
TAAGTACATTTGAAATATTAACGCCCCAGTGTGGCGAGGTGATTATGGTAATCACATCTTTTGCTACGCTGGGGCGTTTTGTTGTTTGCGTAGGAAATGTCTTGAAAAGTGCCGAAAAAGTGTTATATAGAAAATGAAGGCAACGCCACCCTGAGCATGGTTGATATATATTCTTACAGCATAAAAAATTCATTGCTTTTTAGCGAACATTCTTTTCGGTAACTACAGGTTACCCATAAAAATATACTATATTTGTAGCCATACAGTGGACGAAAAAATGCCCTGCGGTGGTCACAGTGTTTTTGGTTTTTTGCGTGAAGAATTGCTAAAATATTTTTCTCTTTCTCTGGTCGGTTGGCTTTTACATAGGCCGTAGAAGGGACCTGGTTGGCACGTAGAGCTTGCTATTACACTTGGGAGGGTAATTATACTCGCTGACTCTTTGCGACGCTTAGAAACGAAATTTGAGGGCGTGGAGAGGGGTGTGGGAATTCGTGAGACTATTAGAAAATAGCACTGTGTCGAAAGTGTTGCTTATGTTACCAATATGACAAGGCGTGGCCTCTAGCGGCTTTTTTTGTGGTAGATATGGCTTTTTTGTGATAAAATATTGACGATATTATAATGGGTGAAGTGTACCCTTTTTTAGGAAAAATACTAAACACGATCAAAAAATAACTATTTAGCACCAAAGCATCGCTATGTGGAGGACAATGAGAAGTCTGTTTTGCAGTATGTGGCAGCAATAGTAGGTGGCATATGTGCTAAAGTGAGGAGGCATCGTGATGATCCTAGACAAAAAGAGCATGACTGAAGAAGATATTAAGCTGCAATACATCACGCCTGCAGTTACCAGCAAATGGAGTCGCGCCAAAATCACCATGGAAACCCAAATCACTGATGGTAAAATCAACCTCAAGGGCAACTTTACCTTCCGTGAAAAGCCTAAGCGTGCAGATTATGTGCTATATTTGAATGCCAATAACCCTATTGCTATCATTGAAGCTAAAGATAATAACCATACTGTCTCCCACGGCTTACAACAGGCGATGGATTATGCCACGATGCTGAATGTGCCCTTTGCCTATAGCTCCAATGGGGATGGCTTTGTGGAGCACGACTTTCTCACAGGCAAGGAGCGTGAATTTGGCCTAGATGAATTCCCGACGGAAGCAGAGCTAATTGCTCGCTTTAAAGGTGAGAGCAATGGTGGTACTGGCCTCACTCTTGAGCAAGAGAGAATCATTGACCAGCCATTTTACAGCAGTCAGAACACCTTCTCACCACGTTATTATCAACGCAATGCTGTTAACAGGACCTTGGATGCCATAGCTAGGGGTAAGGATAGAGTCCTTTTAGTAATGGCAACAGGCACAGGCAAAACCTATGTGGCCTTCCAAATCGTCTATAGACTTTTGCAAAGCGGCATGAAAAAGAAGGTGCTGTACCTTGCTGACCGCAACATTCTTGTGGATCAAAGTATTCAACAGGACTTTGCACCCCTGGAAAAGGTAATTCATAAAATCAACGTGGCTAAGGATGACCCCACCGCTTTAACAAGCCATGAAGTATATTTTTCCCTGTATCACCAATTAATAGGGGACGATGACAAGGAGCATTTTTCCGAATTATTCCGTCCTGACTTTTTTGACCTTATCATTGTGGACGAATGCCATCGTGGCTCCGCTAAGGAAGAAAGTCGCTGGCGCAGGATCTTGGAATACTTTAAGAGCGCTACCCAAATAGGCATGACCGCCACACCAAAAGAGACTAAATACGTTTCTAATATTAGCTATTTTGGAGAGCCTGTTTATACCTATTCCCTTAAAGAGGGAATTGAGGACGGTTTTTTGGCTCCTTTCAAGGTTATTAATATTACCACGAATATTGGTGAGGGTTGGCGGCCTTTTAAAGGACAGCTGTATAAGCATGGCAACCCCATAGAAGATAGAATTTATACGAATAGTGATTACGATTACAACATCATTTTAGAAGACCGCACTGACCAAGTGGCAGCCGAAATTACACGCTATTTGAAGAGCACTGATAGAATGCAAAAGACCATTGTTTTCTGTCCAACTGAGGATGCGGCTGAGCGTATGCGTATGGCACTAGTCAATGCAAATGCAGACATGGTACAGAAAAATTCTGATTACTGTGTGCGTATTACTGGTTCAGATATTTATGGCAAGAGCAAGCTAGATTATTTTATTTCAGTTTCTTCACCATATCCAGTCATTGCAACTACTTCTAAGCTCTTATCAACGGGCGTGGATTGCAAGATGACGAAGCTCATTGTACTGGATGAGATGATTGGCTCTATGACGGAATTCAAGCAGATTATTGGTCGTGGAACCCGTATGCGCGAGCAGGATGGTAAGACACATTTCATGGTTATGGATTTTCGCAATGTGACCAGTCTTTTTGCCGACCCAGATTGGGATGGCCCTGTCGAGGTTGACCCGGGCTTTGACCCAGAACGGCCGCACCCAGAGACACCTGTTACACCTCCACCGCCCCGGCCACCTGTTGACACGGTTAAGCCCATAGTCGATAAAAACGGCTGTGAGGTTTATGTCATTAACAAGCGTGTTTCTGTATATGACAGCAATGGCAAGCTGCTCAAACAGGAAAGTATTGTGGATTATACCAAGGAGAATGTTCGTGGCGAATACGCATCCTTGGATAAATTTATTCAAGAATGGCGTAAGGACAGCAAAAAAGACCGCATCAAAAATATGCTCTTGGAGCGAGGCATTGACCTAGAGCCTATCAAGGTGGAGCAAAATATGCAGGATGTGGATGATTTTGATTTTATTTGTCATGTTGCTTATGACCAAAAGCCTTTGACTCGCAAAGAAAGAGCCAATAAGGTAAAAAAATCTAATTTCTTTAGCAAATACAGTGGTATAGCACGGGAAGTTTTAGAAGCTCTACTGGATAAATACATGAATACCGGTATTTATGAAATTACCAAAACCAAGGTATTGGAGCTAGATCCATTTGCCAAAATGGGCAAGCCATCTAAGATTGCTAAATTCTTCGGTGGCAAGAAAGGCTATGAAGAGGCAGTAAAAGAATTAGAAAATGCAATTTACGAAGAGGTAGGTTAAATTGAGTAATTTATCAGGCTTTGTCAAAAGAATTAGAGATATTATGCGTAATGATGCTGGCATCAACGGTGATGCCCAACGCATTGAGCAAATCGCGTGGATGCTGTTTTTAAAGGTTTATGATACCAAGGAGCAGGATTGGGAATTCAATGATGATGATTATGAATCCATCATTCCCGAAAACTGCCGTTGGGCCAATTGGGCTGCGGATGATAAATCCGGCAAGGCCATGACCGGTGATAAGCTGCTAAATTTTGTTAATAATACTTTGTTTCCGGTTTTACAGGGCAAGGACGTAAAGGACGCAGCTGGCAATACGTTGGTAGAGGGTATCAAGGTGGATGCCACCACGCCTATTAAAAAAGCTATTGTACAGTCTACCTTTGCTGATGCTAACAACTACATGAAAGACGGTGTTTTACTGCGTCAACTTATTAATGTCATTGACGAGCTGCAACTTGATGATTACGAAGAAAGCCACGCCTTTGGCGAGATTTATGAAACTATCTTAAAGGAGCTGCAATCAGCAGGCTCCGCTGGTGAATTTTATACTCCCCGTGCTGTGACTAGTTTTATGGCGGAGCGCATCCAGCCGCAAATAGGCGAGCAGATGGCGGATTTTGCCTGTGGTACGGGTGGATTTATTACCTCTTGGTTGGCAGAGTTGAAGGAAAAGGTTAAGAATACCGAGGATAACGAGGCCTTTGCCAATTCTGTATTTGGCATTGAAAAGAAGCAATTCCCTTATATGCTGTGTATCACGAATTTGCTTTTGCATGATTTGGATATTCCCAATGTGCAGCATGGCAATTCCCTACTGCGCGATGTTTTGGACTACACGGAAAAGGATAAATTTGATGTAATCTTGATGAATCCGCCCTATGGTGGCAGCGAAAAGGCGGATGTGAAGAACCATTTTCCGGACGATTTGGCTTCCAGCGAGACTGCGGATTTGTTCATGGCGGTGATTATGTATCGCTTAAAGAAAAATGGGCGTGCAGCAGTTATCCTGCCCGATGGCTTCCTGTTTGGCAACGATAACGCTAAAGTAAACCTCAAGAAAAAGCTCTTAAACGAGTTCAATCTGCACACCATTATTCGCTTGCCGGGCAGCGTGTTCAATCCCTATACGGGCATCACTACTAATATTTTGTTCTTTGACAATATAGGTAAGACGGAACAAACTTGGTTCTATCGCCTAGATATGCCGGAGGGTTACAAGCACTTTAGCAAGACCAAGCCCATGAAGCGTGAGCATTTTGCACCTGCTGATGCATGGTGGGATAACCGTGTGGAAATTGCTGATGCTGTGGAAGGTAGCTTTAAAGCGAAAAAATATAGCGCTGACGAAATCGCCCAACGTGGTTATAATCTTGATTTGTGCGGCTTCCCTAAGGAAAAGAAGGAGATTTTGTCCCCAGAGGATACTATGCGCAACTTTGTGGAGCGCAGAGCGGAGCTGGACAAGCTGATGGACGATAAACTGGCGCAAATCAAGGCGCTCATGGAGGAGCTTGACTGATGAAGATTTGTGATGATTTGCGGCAGGCTGTGCTGCAGGCGGCGATACAGGGAAAGCTCACCACCCAGAGAAAAGAGGATGGGGACGCGAGGGAGCTGCTGAAGCAGATTGCTGCGGAAAAGGCTCAGCTGATTAAGGATAAAAAGATAAAAAAAGAAAAGCCCCTGCCGGAGATTGCCGAGGAGGAGATTCCTTTTGAGGTGCCGGAAAATTGGGTGTGGTGTAGGTTGGGTTCATTAATTGAGGTAAACCCTAAGAATGTTGCTGAAGACAATGTTGAAGCTGGTTTTATACCCATGGCATTATTAGACTCTGGATTTGTTAGCAAACACTCTTTTGAGACTAGACAATGGAGTAAAATAAAAAAAGGTTTTACACATTTTGCAGATGGTGACTTAGTGTTGGCAAAAATCACTCCTTGTTTTCAGAACAGAAAGTCCGCTATAATCAGTAATCTTCCTAATGGAATAGGAGCTGGTACAACAGAATTACATGTATTGAGGGATCTCACAGGCCTTTTGGATATGAATTTTTTCTTGTTCGTTTGTAAAAGTACCTACTTTATTGATAATGGTATAGAAGCCTTTACTGGTACAGCTGGTCAACAGCGTATAAGTTCAGATTTTGTGTCCAATTTTTTAATCTCTCTCCCTCCGCTCGCCGAGCAGCACCGCATTGTGGCAAAAGTGGAAAAGCTGATGGCGGAAATTGACGAGCTGGAGAAGGTGGAAAACGAGCTGCATGCTTTGAAAACTGCTTTCCCGGGGGATATGAAGGCCGCTTTGCTGCAAGCTGCTATGCAGGGTAAACTTACCACCCAACACAAGGAAGATGGGGATGCGAGGGATTTATTAAAGCAAATCGCTAAGGAAAAAGCTCAACTCATCAAGGAGAAGAAAATAAAAAAAGAAAAGCCCTTGCCGGAGATTACTGATGACGAAATTCCCTTTGATGTGCCGGAGAATTGGGTCTGGTGTAGGTTAGGCGATATATTTCAACATAATACGGGTAAGGCTCTTAATTCTTCGAATAAAGATGGTGTTAATTTATCATATATTACGACATCAAATCTATATTGGAATAGATTTGAAATAGAAAACCTAAAAACAATGCCTTTTACATTTGCTGAATTAGAAAAGTGTACTATTACAAAGGGGGATTTGTTAGTCTGCGAAGGAGGAGATTTTGGCAGAACTGCAATTTGGAACTATGATTATGATATGAGAATTCAGAATCATATTCATAGATTAAGGGCATATCTAAATGTAAATATACACTACTTTTATTATATCTTTTATTTTTACAAGACTAGCGGACAACTTAATGGTAAGGGTATTAGTATACAAGGATTATCTTCAAATGCATTACATTGTATAATGGTGCCCCTCCCTCCCTTAGCCGAGCAGCACCGCATCGTGGCTAAGCTGGAAAAGCTTATGCCTTTGTGCGACGGTTTGGTGGAAGAGTGAAGAGTAGGTATACATATTGCTAGTTTTTATGTTGAGTTTTTTTATATTGTAGATTCATGGGAGGAAATGGTATGGATGTCAAGTTTGTTAATAGTCATGTATATCCTATGAAGGATGTGTTTTCCTCAAAGTATATTGTCGATTTTTATCAGCGTGCATATGTATGGTCCAAAAAGCATATGGAAGATCTCGTTATTGACCTGACTTCTGACTTTTTAAGGCAATGGAAAAGTGACTATACTCCAAAAGATGTGGAAAATTTAGATCCGTATTTTATGGGAGAAATTATCTTAGCCGCACAAGAAGGTAGATATGCGATTATTGATGGACAACAGCGTATAACAAGCCTTACTTTGCTGTTAATTTATATTAAACATAACTTTGGCAATTTACCTAACTTCCCCGATATCAACAATATGATTTATAGTGACTATTTTGGAGAGAAGAAGTTCAATCTTGAAATTGAAGATAGGCTTGAGTGTATGAAATCATTATTCAATAATGGCTCATATACATTGATAAACAGTGATACGGATTCAGTAAAAAATATTGTTGCAAGATACAATGATTTAGGAGAAGTTTGGAATAATAAGATTACCAATGAAAATATCATACCCTTTACTTATTGGCTGGCAAACAAAGTCTGCTTTTCTAAAGTTTGGACAAATAATGATGACTTTGCTTACATGATTTTTGAGACTATGAACGATAGGGGTATGTCTTTAACTCAGGTCGAGATGTTAAGGAGTTATTTATTGGCCAAAATTGATAGTAGCGAGTATGCTCGTCAAAAAGCCATGAAGCAGTTTGATGAATTGATTTCTGAACTAAAAACAATTAAGTTGCTTTCAAAATCTAAAGCAGAATTTGAATTTTTTAAAATATTGTTCAGAACACACTATGCAGAGGACACTGTACAAGGTAATGCTGCATCTGACTTTGTTAGAATAGGCAAAGAATTTCATAGATGGCTTAAGGATAAAAGTACTGATATTGGATTAAAGGAATCTGCTGATTTCGAAGCTTTTATCGATAAGCTTACTTTTTTTGGTAAAGTATACAAAAAGATCTTTGCGCTGATTGAAAGCAGGGATACTAATAATTATCTTTATTTAGTTGTTAATTATGATTTTGGCTTTACATTACAGCCAGCTCTAATTCTGGCATCTATAGCTTATAACGATGATGAAAAAATAATTGATGAAAAGATAAAAATAGTATCCAAATATCTTACAAAAGTGTTGGCATGGAGAGTCTGGAACCATAACGTTATATCTCAAAGTGCCTTAGAGGGTAGCATTTATGAATTAGCTCAAAGCATCAGAGGCATGAATCTAAAAGACTTAAATAATAAAATCAATCAAGGTCCAATATCATTACCGGATTTGATGAATACTACTCCGACATTGAATCAACAAAATAAGAGTAAAATCAAAGTTTTGTTAGCTTTAATTACCGCCATAGTAGCTTTTGAAGCGAAAGAATCTCAATATCTATTGTCAGATGATACTATTGAAGTAGAGCATATTTGGGCAGATAAATACGAAGAACACCAAGATGAATTTAGTGATAAAGGTGAATTTGCAGCTCGTAGAAACGCTATTGGTGATTTGCTACTCCTACCAAAGAGCTTTAATGCCTCTTATGGGGATAAGCCTTTCTCAGAAAAAGTTGTACAATATATGGGGCAGAACATATTGGCTCAATCATTAAATGCATTAAAGTATAAGAATAATCCAGGTTTTATGAGTTTTAAAGAGGTAAGTAAGCTTGATTTTAAACCATATTCTGAATTTAAAAATCAGAGCATTACGGAAAGGACAAATCTGTATAGGGGTATCTTGTTATATAATTGGAAATAACATTGATTTGGCTTTGTTTAATAGTTGACTTGAGAGAAGGATAGTAAATGAAATATGTATTAGCATTAATCTTATCATTGTTATTTACCGTTACTGCATATGCATCACCTGAAATCTACAGTAATGGTATGTACAAGGAAAAAATAATATACCTAGGGACAATGAACAAAGGTACTGAATCAGGATTTTATATATACAGTACTCAGGAATCTCTAGAAGATAATTATAATAAGACAAATTATCATAATTATAATATTTGGATTTTAGATATACTGTTGGCTCCTGCTCAAGAGGAAATACGTGTAAAATGGATTGATATGATAAAAAAATCCAAAAACATAAATTGGGTTAATACAAAATCTGGCTCCAAAAAATTCTGGGCAATTAATTATGAGACTGTGTATAATCCAACATATAATAGAGCTTCGCTGAAGTTACCAGAAACATATGTTAATGACCAAGGAGAAGTAATGGGTAAGTCAGGACATTCTCCAAAATACGAACAACATGATTTATCCAAATTACCGAGTGATGATATGTTAGTTGTAATGGTAGATATAGTAAATGATTATTTAAAGAAGCATTACCCACGAATTGATCCTAATCAGGGGAGAATAGAATAAATAAACTTCGTAGATTTAGTCAAAAAGTAGTCCCGTCATGGATGACAAGTTTATCGCAGAATTGTAGCTAGTGAATTATGCTTGTCAACTAAACAAAAAACAAAGTATTTTATATACAAGGAAGTATATAAAATATAATGTAAAATTAGCTTTAGTTTAATCATAATAAGTTACTATATATTTTTTGTTATTGATGGTATTAATAGACTGTCAAAAGACAAATTTGTATTAGGAATTTATTTGCT
>JBJDXD010000070.1:0-8830 GCA_051866495.1 Phascolarctobacterium sp.
CGTTGCGAGCGGCTGGTTGCTAATTGCGAATTTACTATTTTTAAACAAATCTGCTTTACAAACTACAATATTTGTAAATATATTACTTTTCTAATTCACTTATTGTTACAAATTGGTACTTTTCTTCTCGTAGCTGGTCGATGATGAGGCCCACGGCGGCGACGGTCTGGGACCGAGGAGCCGCGTTTTTGGGGCTGTCGCCGTCGTGCAGCAGCACGACGGCGCCTGGCTCTGCGGCGAAGCAGGTGCGGTCAACAATGCGTTGCACTCCGGGATTAGTCCAATCCCTGGGTATAACGCTCCAGTTGACCGCCTTGAGACCTGCGGCCTCAAGAGCCGCCAGCACCTGCCAGTCCTTGAAGCCGTGGGGCGGGCGCATGTACTGCACCCTCTGCCCCGTAAGGCGTTCGAGGGTGCTCTTGCCGGCGGCAATATTGGCGTCCAGTTCCGCACGATTTAGCTTGAGCAGGTCCTGGTGCTTGCCCGCATGGAGAGCGATTTCGTGGCCGCCGGCTTGCACCATTTTTACGATTTCCGGATGCTTGGCGGCGTTTTCGCCCACCATGAAGAAGGTGGCGTGAACCCCTTTATCAGCAAGTACCTTAAGGAGCTGCTGGGTGTAGGGCGGATAAGGTCCGTCGTCAAAGGTGAGGGCAATTTGCTTCTTGGTCGTGCTGCCATGGGTCAGTACGGGCCCATAGAAGCTGTTGCCCGGCAGCACCGCTAGGAGCAGCAAAGTGCCTGCTAGTACCATGGTCGTAAGAGCAGCACAAGCTGCATAGCGCTTGGGCAGCTTGCCCCAGCGGCCCAGCCAGAGCAGCGCTGTGCTCGCCAGAGCACAGCAGATGATAATGTATAAAACACGCATAATTTTCTCTAGAAATATTGTCAAAATAAGAGGCTTGCCGACGGCAAGCCTCAAAAATGTTAGTACATAAAGTTCAAGCGCATAAGCTTGGCACATGCTACACTATAAGTGCAGCCTAAAATAAGCTACAAGCTTAATGCTTTATTTCTTGGTATCGAACAGTTGGCTTACGGACCAATCGTTGTAGATACGCAGAATGGTTTCTGCCAAAATAGGAGCGATGGACAATACCTTAATCTTAGGATGCTTCTTGCTAGGAGCCAGCGGAATGGTATTGGTAACAACCAGCTCGGTAATATCGGATTGAGCAATGCGGCTCAGAGCAGGATCGGTCAGGATGGGGTGAGTGCAGCAAGCATAAATCTCGTTAGCACCAAATTTCTTCAAGGCACGAGCGCCCTCGGTGAGGGAGCCTGCAGTATCAACCATATCGTCAACCAGAATGCAGTTCTTGCCTTCAACATTACCAATCAGGTTCATAACCTCGGCAACGCCGGGCTCAGGACGACGCTTGTCGATAATAGCCATGGGTGCGTTCAAAATTTCTGCGAAGCCACGGGCACGGCTTACACCGCCCAGGTCCGGAGAAACAACAACCATGTTGTCCAAATTCTTTTCCTTGATGTATTCAGCTAGCAGCGGGCCGCCGGGCATATGGTCAAAGGGGATATTGAAGAAGCCTTGGATTTGTGCTGCATGCAGGTCGATGGTAACTACGCGGGTAATGCCTGCGGTTTCTAAGAGGTCTGCCATGAGCTTTGCGGTGATGGGCTCACGGCCACGAGCCTTGCGGTCCTGGCGAGCATAGCCATAATAAGGAATAACAGCAGTAATATGGTTAGCGCTGGCACGTTTGAAGGCATCAGCCATAATCAAAAGCTCCATAACGTTGTCGTTAACAATGGGGCCGCAGGTAGGTTGTACAATGAAAATATCCTTTCCGCGTACACTCTCATTAATCATTACTTGGATTTCGCCGTTGTTGAAACGGTTTACAACAGAATCACCTACGGTAGTGCCCAGATAAGCAGCAATCTCTCTTGCCAAATCAGGGTTTGCATTACCGGTAAAAATTCTTAACTTATTCTCGTCAGACAACATGTCCAATCCCTCCAAAATCGCCTTGATATTTTTAATTGCGAAAGCCTTGGCTTAAATTTAATTATACTAGAAAAGAGCTGCTTTCACAAGCTCTTTATGGGCTTTTTAGCTGTTTCTGTACTTTTCGGCCCAGCCTTCAATATTTTTTTGCTTAGCACGGGCAATACCCAAAGCATTTTCGGGCACTTCCTTGGTTATGGTGCTGCCGGCGCCGATGTAGGTATTGGCCTGTACAGTAACGGGAGCCACCAGATTAGTATTGCAGCCCACAAAGGCGTTGTCGCCGATGATGGTGCGGTGCTTCTTTTTGCCATCGTAGTTAACGGTGATGCAGCCGCAGCCCATGTTGACGCCGCTGCCGATATCGCTGTCGCCAATATAGGTAAGGTGGGGCAGCTTGGTGCCTTCGCCCACGTTAGAGTTCTTAACCTCTACATAGTTGCCAATCTTCACGCCGTCGCTGATAACAGTGTCGGGACGCAGATGCACATAGGGGCCTGCAGTAACATTGTTTTTAACCTCGCAGTCATGACCATAAATAAACTGCAGGTGGTTATGGCTTCCAATCTTCACATTGGTAAAGCGAGCATTGGGACCGATTTCGCAGTCCTCCCCGATCTCGGTGCTGCCCTCAAGCCAGGTGTAGGGATAGATAATGGTGTCGCGGCCAATTTTGACGCTACCCTCGATAAAGGTGCTGGCAGGGTCCATAATGGTTACACCAGCGTCCATGAGCTTGTCTAAAATACGCTGACGCATAACGCTCTCAGCCACGGAAAGCTGCTTGCGGGAGTTGATGCCCATAACCATATCGCTGTCTTCAGTAATGACGCCGCCCACCTTTTGGCCTGCCTGGTTCAGCTTTTCCAGCACGTCGGTCAAATAATATTCACCTTGGGCATTGTCATTGGTCAGGGTTGCCAAAACATCAAACATGAGCGGGCATTCCATGCAATAGATGCCGGTGTTGATTTCCTTAATAGCCTTTTGGGCTTCGGTGGCGTCCTTTTGCTCTACGATAGCCTGAACATTACCCTTTTCATCACGCACGATGCGGCCATAGCCAAAGGGATCGTCCATAATGGCAGTGAGCACGGTAGCAGCGGCGCCGCTAGCCTTGTGTGCTTCGCAGAACTTTTTCAGCTCCTCGCCCTCTAAAAGCGGGGTGTCGCCGCACAAAATCAGGGCAGTACCGGTGAAGCCCTTTAAAGCCTCCGCAGTTTGCATCACAGCGTGGCCGGTGCCCAGCTGTTCAGCCTGCAGAGCAATCTTACCCTGGCTGCCCACCATTGCTTCTACTAATTCGGCCTCGTGGCCTACGATAACTACTTTTTCGTCGCAGCCTGCTACAGTGGCTGCGTCAATAACATGCTGCAGCATGGGCTTGCCACCCACCTTGTGCAAAACCTTGGGATATTTGCTGCGCATACGGGTACCCTTGCCTGCGGCAAGGATAACAGCTACTAAATTTGCCATGTATATTAACTCCCTTCCTTGATTAGGAAAAATAAACTAATTTTGGGACAGCTCCACCTTCACACATTGATTTTCTTCATCTGCATGGTGTAAGGTGAAGAAGGAAACATAATTCTCTACCAGCTTGCGCGCTGGCTCGGCAGTGTCCATTAAAAAGGCCATGCCTACTACCTGGGCACCCACCTCTTGGGCTAGGGCTACCATGCCCTTAGCGGTGCCACCGCCCTTCATCACGTCATCCACGATGAGCACGCGACTATTAGGCTGCAGAGCTCTTTTTGGCATTGCCATGGTCTGGATGGACTTGGTGCTGCCGCTGACGTAATTAATGTTTACAGTGGAGCCTTCGGTAATATCGCTGGTATGACGGGCGATAACCAGGGGCACATTAAAGGCTCTGGCCACGGCCATGGCTAGGGGAATACCACTGGTCTCCACGGTCATAATGCAGTCGGGGGTCAGCTCCTTAAGGCGGCCCATAAAAATCTCGCCCAAGCGCATAACCACATTGGGCTGACACAAGAGGTCCGTTGTATAGAGCATCCCGCCGGGCAGGATGCGGTCGGGGGCTGTGAGTCGCGCTGCCAGCTCTTCCAGGAAGCTTTGATCATCCTCGGGCAGATGGCCGGGAATAAAGCGCACGCCTCCGGCGGCGCCGGACAAGGTTTCCACCCTGCCGAGACCATACATTTCTAAACCTGACTTCACAGCTAAAACGTCCTCACTGAGGGTGGATTTGGCAATTTCAAATTTTTTGCAGAAATAAGAAAACGAAAACAACCGATAGGGGTGATCGGCTAAAAGCTTGCTTAACGCTACAACACGTTCAATTCTTTTGGCTTTGCCCATGGGCATTTCCCTCTATTCTTTTTTAGATTTACTTGCTTAAATATTTTTCTACCAGCTTTAAATCGCTGGGCTTATCCACATCCATGCCGATACCGGCGTGCTGGGTGATGATGGCCTTGCTAGGGGCGAGGATTTCCGAGACACGCTCCTCCGCTGCCCTTAAGGTTAGCCTGCGAAGTACTGCCTTCAAAATAAAGCTCCAGCCCAGCCAGTTGGCTAGACGCAGGGGGGATTTGCGCAGAGCGTAGATTTCTCTGCCCAATTCTTGTTTATTGATAGTAACGCGCTTATCTAGGAGCATTATATTACCGCCGGTAAAGAGTCCCTCAGGCAGCTTGCCATAGGTGCGCTGGGCTTCTGGGAAGAGGGCGAGACAGGCCTCTTTGGGGATAATGGGGTAAAAGACTTGACGCTCTGGATACTCTTCGCATTGACTGAGAAAATCCCGTATACCATCAGGTGTTACAAGGGGAATATCGTCACATACATAAAGATGCTGCTGGGTGCTGTCCTCGCCCAAAGCCATGGTAGCAGCATAGGCGGTAGTGGGCATATCTCCCTTGGCCTCGCACAGCTTGACGCCTTCAGGCAGTGTGCCTGCTAGCAACGCAAGTGCTTCTGGCTTAGCAGCCACCACAATGCGGCGCACGCAGCCACTTTTTAGCATAGCGTCTAAAATATAGTCCACCATGCGGCGGCCCTTGATGGGGACTAGGCAGCGATACTCCGTGCCGCAGACGTCCTTGAGCCAGGGAGAGCGTCCTCCGGCCAGGATAATAGCATCATATTGCCGCATTATTTCGCCTTCTTTTTGGGCTCCGCGATGGAGCGCAGCAGGGTATGCTCTGCGTTTTCAATATGCACACGAGCTGCATGCTGGGCTCTTTCCACATCACGGGAGGCAATGGCGTCCACCAGATTGCGGTGCTCGTCCATGGTCTCCACCAGACGGCCGGGATAGCTCATGGAGCGACCACGGATGCCTGTGAGCTGCTCCCGCAGGTTATTGATAATGCTGCGCAGACGTTCATTGCGACTGGCGTTATATAAGACATCGTGGAAGGCGGTGTCCACCTCGACGATTTTATTCATATCCATATTGGCCACATGCTGACCGATTTCGTGCAGATACCCATTCATAGTATCCAGCTCCTCATCGGTAATGCGCTCGGCAGCAAGGCCTGCAGCCAGCACATCCAGGCAGGTGCGCACTTCGTAAATTTCGGTAATATCCTTGATGGAAATATCCGCTACATAGGTGCC
This sequence comes from Phascolarctobacterium sp., assembly GCA_051866495.1. Taxonomy (GTDB): domain Bacteria; phylum Bacillota; class Negativicutes; order Acidaminococcales; family Acidaminococcaceae; genus Phascolarctobacterium_A. The sequence goes on from JBJDXD010000070.1 coordinate 5,558, forward strand.
GCGGCGGGGAATCATGACCACGAAGCCCTCCAGCTCCAGCTTACGTATAGCTTCACGGACGGGGGTGCGGCTCACGCCCATTTCATCGGCCAGTTGGATTTCCATCAGGCGCTCGCCAGGGCTAAAGGTGCCGTCAATGATAGCTTGACGGATATTTTCACAAACCAGCTCGCGCAGGGGCTTGTAGCTGTCAAGTTTGATAGGTTGCAAATGTCCAGACATGTTAGTAAATCCTCCCTACGGTAGTAGTAATGGCTGTTTCCACATCAAAATCACTTAGGGCTGCAACAATCTTTTCTGCAGACTCCTGATTGTGTGCCAGTGCGAAAACTGTAGGGCCGCTGCCGCTCATCAGTGCATAATAAGCACCGGCGCTGAGCATGGCGGCTTTAATAGATGCGATAACGGGATGAGCAGGAATGGTAACGGTTTCTAGCACGTTGCCCATATAGGGAACCAGTGCAGGAGCACCCTCTGCTAAACGGTCCTGCAGCTGCCAAATACAGGGGGCGTGGACTACGCGGCCCTTGTTATAATGCTGGTAAACCCAAGCAGTGGAAACCTCAAGTGCGCGGGGCTTAGCCAACACCACAAAGGTTTTAGGTAAATCCGCCAGCTTAGTTAAGATTTCGCCGCGGCCTGTGGCCAGCATGGTGCCACCTTCGATGCAGAAGGGGATATCGCTGCCAAGGAGGGCTGCCAATCTTTCCAGCTCATGGTTTTCTAAATGCAGCTGCCAATATTTGTTCAGACCACGCAGCACCGCAGCAGCATCGGCGCTGCCACCGGCAAGACCTGCGGCCAGAAAAATTTTTTTGTTCAAGGCAATGTGAACGTTCGGAATTATATCAGCATGCTTGGCTAGGAGCGCCGCAGCCTTATAAGCAAGGTTGTCGCTGCCACAGCTCAGGCCGGGAATATTGGTAGAAATTTCAATTTTACCCTCACCGCTGCCGCAAGAGATGGTAACCTCATCACAAAGACCAACGCTTTGCATAATCATGCTCACCTCATGGTAGCCGTCCTCACGGCGTCCAATGATGTCCAAGCCTAAATTTATTTTGGCATAAGCCACTTCAGTAATTACGTTCATTTACAGCTCACCTGCCTACAAATGTATACAGTATTATTTTATACTTTCTAGAACTTTACTGCAAGTTTTTTTTCGAACATTCGGGGTCTTAAAGGCTAATTTCATTCTCTTTTTAAGTTTTATGACTGACACTGAAGTGTAAAATAATTCTAAAATTCAATCTATAAAGGTTGCTTTTTTTGAAAAAGATGGTACTATACTATGAAGGAGATTTTTAAAGAATATTTTTTAAGTACATTTTAAAGGAGCTCTTGTATGCGTATCAATTGGAAACAAACTCTCTATCAATATTTTATGGTTACCCTGGCCTGCATCATTATGGGTGTGGCCTTGAACGTGTTTTATATGCCTAATAAGATGCTCAGCGGCGGTATCGGTGGCGTGGCCGTGCTGGCTTATTATATTGGTGGCCTGCCCATGGGCGCTACCAGCTTAATCTGCAACGTGCCCCTGTTTTTCCTGGCCTATAAATATATGGATCGGCAGTATACTATCGGTGCTCTCTATGGCATTGTGGCCTTTTCCATTTCTCTGGATGCTTTTCACTTTCTTTCTAATTATCAGGTGGTGCACGATAAGCTGCTGGCCTGCATTGCGGGCGGCGTGCTTTATGGTATTGGCGCGGCCTGCATGTACCGGGTGGGCGGCTCCAGCGGTGGTACGGATATTATCGGCGCCATCATCCAAAAGCATTATTCCATTAGCATCAGCACCACGGGCTTTATTTTTAACATAGGCTTACTTTTCGTCAGCGTCTTTTTCTTTGGTATCGAGCCGGTGCTATATACCCTCTTCACCTTTTTCGTGATGACCAAAACCTGCAATACCTTTACCATTGGCTTTGACTACAAGAAAAATATTATCATTATCAGCAATAAGCATCACGAGATTGCTGAGGAAATCATTAAGGTTGTGGGCCGTGGGGTGACTTACCTTCATGGCGAGGGCGCCTTTACTCATCAGCACCGAGAGGTACTCTTCGTAGTGGCGAAGCTAACCCAGCTGGCTAAGATACGCGCTATTTGTAAAACCATCGACCCGGATGCTTTTATGATTATCCACGATGTGAATGATGTTTTCGGCAGGGGCTTTACCTTAAAAGCCTCTGGTCCGGCCGCTTTGGAAAAGCGGGAAGAGCTGGGGAACTCCAGCAAAATGAGCTCTTAAGCAAACATAAGTTTCCTGCCGCATTAGCGAGTAGGAGTCTAAATCGAACTGATTGTGCAGTGACAATGGATAAGGTATAGAGGATTTGACGCGAAAGTAAATGTTACAATTTGTTTGCGGTATAAACAGTTGTACTAAATAAAGAAAAGTTGTATACTATATGTAGTTGCAGCGGTAGCCTTGCAAGCACAGTTTATGTGTGAGTGCAAGGAGCTTCTGCCCGGACGTGCGGTTCGGTTGGCTGTTAGCACCTGTCAGAGCTTGGCAGGTGCTTTTTTATAATGAAGAATTGACTTGCTGATAACTTTAAAGTATAATTAAGGAGAGGAGCATACTAATGCATAATGTGTTTTTTTATAAGAATGCGCAAGGTGTAGAACCAGTTGCTGAATATGTTCGTGAGCTTGCTGCTAAAAGTGATAAGGATAGCAGAATAAAGCTTAATAAAATTCGTGATTATGTAAAGGCTTTGAGTATTCATGGTTTGCAGTTGGGTGAACCATATATTAAGCATATTGATGGAGAGATATGGGAGTTGCGTCCATTACGGGATAGGATATTTTTCGTTACTTATCAGAATAATAGCTTTGTGCTATTGCATTGTTTTTTGAAAAGAACCCAGAAAACTCCCAAAAGAGAAATAGCAAAAGCAAAACGTGAGTTAAGAGATATAAAAGAAAGGGGAATATGCAATGATTAAGAAAGATGATAATCATAATAACAGCTTTATCGGTGGCAGTTGGGAAGCATTGGAAAAGGAAATATATACTCCTGAAGAAATCGCAGAAAGTGATTTGCGGGTAGCTATTATTAGCGAAATTGTAAAGGCTAGAAAGGAAAAAGGGATTAGCCAAAGGAAATTAGGAGAATTGAGCGGAGTAAAGCAACCTATTATTGCAAGAATGGAAAAAGGTATTACTAGTCCACAGTTGGGGACTGTATTAAAGGTGCTTGCATCTTTGGGTAAGACTCTTGCAGTGGTGCCTCTTCATGGGACTAGTAGATAGGTTAGC
>JBJDXD010000071.1:0-8828 GCA_051866495.1 Phascolarctobacterium sp.
CGCCAGCAGCTGCCAATTTGGAGATGCTGTCATATGCCCAGTGGCCAGCCGGAACGTCGGAGAACGGGTTAGCAGCGTAAGCAGAAGCAGTTACGCCAAGAGCCATTGCCATTGCCAATACTAAATATTTTTTCATTGTTTTTTCCTCCCTTTGGAAAAAGTGTTGTATTTTATAAAACACCTTTGGGAGCCAAAACCTCTACTAAAAACCTTGCAAGAGTTGCCTTGTTTCCTCTGCTGTTTCAGTTTAAGCCTTTGCACCAAAAGTGATTTATAACTACCGATGCAGGGTTTGGATTTAGGCCGATCCTCTCCCTGCTTTGAAAAAGAGGCTACTCGCATGTACAGCTAGCAAACCCCACCCCTGAGGCAAATCCTTGCTGTACTACCCCTTTCTCATGGTTACATTATATTTCATTTAAAATATTGGAACAATTCTGATTACTTATACCAGTATTAGTTTTGTTTATATAAGCCCCTTACATCGTAAAAATGTTACACAATACTCATAAATACACTTATACATTACAATATTTCGCAACAAAAAAGCCCCGCCAATAAGCAGGGCAAAATTATGATACTTAAATATCATTTCAACAGCCTATCTAGCAGCAGGCTTCTTATTCTATTTTGGTGGATATTGGGAGTCCCATAGCTTTTTGCAGTAGTATCGTTTTCATTATACAAGACAGCGTATCTCACTAAGATAGGCTCCTGTTCCTTTTGTAGGGGCAGGATTTTTATAAATGAATCAAAGGCAGCCATACCTTCATCCTTACATCTCACAGGCATAAACGCAGGATTGTTTATCAAATAGGAAAAGCCCGAAAATGATTGGGGGGGGGTAATGAAGTTGCCAAAAAAGTTAATAAGACTTTGGTAATACTTTTCAGTGGTTTCCCTATCCTTTTGTGACACAAGAACCACACATTGTAAGTCCTTCAACTGTGACACGTCAATATAGTCTTGCTCAACTAGAGGAGAACGAGCTGATATAGCAATTCTTAATGGTTCTTCATTTATAATGTACTGCACTAGGTTCTCATAGTTCTCATGGGGTCTAATATCACAAATTACCATTTCTAGCTCTTGTTTTTTTAGCTTGTCAAGAAGTTCGTCGTGTTCACCCCAAAAAATCTCTATATTCAAGCTAGCATCACTAGCCAAGATGTCGTTAACAACTGTACACACCTGGATTAAATTATAACCATTGAGGCAACCCAGGCGAAACAGCCCTTGCTCGTGCTGTTCAATTTGCTTCACAGTCTGCTTAATGGTGTTAACTTCCTGCATTATTTTTCGGCTTTGAGTATAAAAGTATTCGCCAGCACTAGTAAGCTGAAAACGACGATTACTACGCCGAATAAGCTCAACCTGCAGCTCATCCTCCAACACTTTAATCTGTTGGGAAATAGCTGATTGGGAGATAAAGCACTGCACCCCAGCTTCACTAAAGCTTTTATTATCGGCAACGCTAACAAAATATTTCATCTGACGTAAAAGCATGGTTACCCCACCTCATATAATATTAAATCTAAAGCTACACCCATGTTCTACCACAATAACAAATGTCCGAAGGTCACATTTACCATTAAAATTGATATGTAGATGTAGATACCTAGCATCCTTTTAAAAATTTACCTTTAGTTATACTTATTGTAAACCATGTTTTTTCTAATAACAAATTAGAAGTAGTTATGCTATTGATAAGTTTTACTTATGTTAAGGGCTGAAGCCGTTTGAGCAAACGCTTCATTACAACAAATACTACGGTAATAAAAAAACTCCAAGATAAGCAGATGCCTAGCTTAGAGCGTAATAACCGTATGGAGCGGGTAACGAGACTCGAACTCGCGACACATAGCTTGGGAAGCTATTGTTCTACCACTGAACTATACCCGCATTTTTGATGGAAAGCGCCAGTCCCCAAGGCGTTTTTCGTTGACCATCGTGTATCAATTATAGTATAAACGGCGCTTTCTTGCAAGTTTTATTTGGTCAGAGACCCATTTTTATTAAAAATAATAAGAAAAAGCGGCCGATTTTGCGCTGACCCCCAAATGCTAGATTTCTAGTCTAACATTCGGGGGTCAGTACATCCGCTCATTTGGGAGCGGTTTTTGTTTTTATGAGCTATTTGCTGCACTTTAGCACATAATAAGGATCTACATTTTGCCCATCAGCCACAACCTCATAATGCAAATGGGGTCCGGTGCTATAGCCACTGCTGCCCACAAAGCCGATAATTTCGCCCTTGATAACCTGCTGCCCGGCGCTCACAGCAATACCACTCATGTGCCCATAGGCCGTTTCGTAGCCATTGCCATGCTTGATGCGCACATAACGACCATAGCCGCCATTCCAGCCAGCCTGCTCCACTGTGCCTGCAGCAGTTGCATACACGGGCGCACCAAAATCCACTGCAATATCCAAGCCCTGATGATATTCAAAATCCTTATTGATGGGGTCCACACGCCCGCCATAATTGCTGCTAATTACGCCCCCATCAGTTGGCCAACGGTCGGGAAATGTCGCCAGCGTACCGCTGCGCCCCTCTATTTCGCCTAAAAGCTCACTGACGGATTTTTTCGTTTCGTCAATCATTACTCGCATATTTTCGTTGCGAGCTGCCAGCACCTTCATAGTGCTTGACACATCCATCCTACCATTACTGCCCTTACCATTATAATAGCCACCGCCAGACTCCGTATCCACGATACCGCTAACGCCCGTGCCCAGCTTAGAGCTATCAACATCACGGATAATAGCCCTGCGTAGCTTCTTTTCCAAATTGCTAAGCTCGCCCATATCCCGCAGCATTTTTTCGTTGTCCTGCAAAAGCTTTTCCAGCTTGCTCTCCTGCTCTTTTTTGTGTTCCTTATATTCGGCAAACTCGCTAGCTTCCTTGCGATAATCGGCCAGCTGATAATAAAAATAACCAGCCGCAGCCACCGCTCCCACCAAGCCTAAGCAAATTGTCGCTATCCCCAGCTTTAGCTTTCCATAGGTAAATTGTACCACTTTGCCACCTGGCAAACGCAGCTCGCAAACCTTGTCTTGCATTACTTTTCTTACCTCACTTAAACAGACCAAAGCGTTGGCCCACGGCTAAAATTCTTCTGCCAATAAAGGGAACATTGTCCAAATCCTCTTTATTCAAGCCGCCAAAGGCAATCAGTGCCAAAGCATAAGCAGGCACAGCCACGACCATGGCAAAAAGTACACACCACATGCCAAGCTGCTCCGTGAGAGCCAGCACCGCATAAATCGCAGCGCCCATAACGCCAGAAGCCAAAAGAGGCTTCAGCAAGCTACCCATAGAAAGGGTGAAGCCTGTGTACTTATAAATAAAGCCCATATTGATAATGGCAGCCACAGCGAAATCAGCAACAGTAGCCAAGGAAGCACCCTTGATTCCTAAATAGGGAATGGCAGTGAGCCACCAGCTTATAACCACCTTCACCAAGCATGCCAAAAGCATATTGATAACAGGGATAGCGGTTTTGCCCAAGCCCTGCAGTATACCTGTGCTAATCTGATGCATACCTAAAAAGAGAATACCCACACTCATGGTTTGGATAGCTCCCGCCGCACCTGGGGCATTATAAATCAGGGCAGCCACCTTTTCGGCCAGGAAAAAGAGTCCCATAAAGCAGGGAAAGGTGATGATCATTGCCACGCGAAAGGCGATACGGATTTTTTCTTGAATGGCATCAAAGTGACCCAAGGTGCGCGATTCCGAAATTGACGGCACCAAGCTGATGGTCATTGCTGCTGTAAAGATAGCGGCCAAATTAACCAGAGGCACAGCCATACCCGTAAGATAGCCAAAAAGCTCCGTAGCATGGCGCACGTCAAAGCCTGCAACCTCTAAGCGCTGGGGCACAATCAAAAGGTCCAAATTAGCGCCAATGGGCAGCATCAGGCTGGTCAAGGATACGGGCAAGGCCAGCTTCAAAAGGCGTTTGATAATACTTCCTGCGCTCTCTAGAGGAATGCTGTCATCCTGAGCCTCGATTTCTGCATGCAGGCGTTTTTTGAGCCGACGATAGAACCACATGAGCACCAAAAGTGCGCAAAAGGCACCCGCGCCCGCACCCATGCTAGCACCACCTGCCGCATAGGCAAGGCCGTAGGGCATGAATAAATCGGCAAAAATCAGCATGGTAATTACGCGCACCAGCTGTTCCACAACCTCACTGGTGGCTGTGGGCGTCATAATCTGCCAGCCCTGCAAATAGCCACGGAAGCTTGCCAAAAAGGTAACAAAAAAGACCGCCGGAGCTAAAGCGATAATGGAATAATACGCTCTAGCATCGCGAATAATATGCTGGTTAATGAGAAAATCGGCTCCAAAAAATAGCGCCGAAGAAAACAGCAGGCCCGACAGCAAAAGCAGGCGCAGCGATACATTGAACACGCGCTTGGCACCACGGTAATCCTTATTGGCTAGCTTTTCTGATGTAATGATGGAAATAGCCACGGGCACGCCGGCTGAAGACACAGTGATTGCCATCAAATAAATAGGAAAGCCCATTTGATATAGGCCAATACCCTCGCCGCCTAGCACGCGGGAAAGGATAATCCAATTAAGAGAGCCAATGACCTTAACGATGATACTGGAAATGGTCAAAATCATGGTACCCTTTAAAAATTTGCTATTATTAGTATTATTAGTATTATTATTTTCTTGCTCTACGCTCATACACTCCGCCTTAATTCTAGAAATAGTCGTACATTATAATTATCCTCTTTTCCGAGCAATTTTACAAGCTTTTTAACAGAAAAATCATAATTGACCCCTTGGTTTTCTCTTGCATAATCCGCGCATTATGCTACAATTATTTATAGGATATCCTTTTCTCCCAAAGCTTGGTAAAGCTGGGGCAGCAGGCCTTCGAGCTACTGAATATGTCCCATAGCAGCTTACCAAGAATTTTCTGTAATAAAGAATTATTATTGACAATTTTACTAGGATATGTTATTATATGAGTGTCAAGGCTGTGCTAAACATTAAGCACTAAAGATACTTATAAATAATAAATATATAATTTGGAGGGAATTTCAATGAAAAAATTTGTTTGTCAAGTTTGTGGTTACGTTTATGAAGGCGAAGCTGCTCCGGCTGCATGCCCCCAATGCAAGGCTCCCGCTAGCAAATTCACCGAAATGAAGGGTGAAATGACTTGGGCTTGCGAGCACGTTGTAGGCGTTGCTTCTGACGTTCCTGAAGATATCAAAGCTGACCTGCGCGCTAACTTCAACGGCGAATGCTCCGAGGTTGGTATGTATCTGGCTATGGCTCGCGTTGCTCATCGCGAAGGCTATCCGGAAATCGGCCTGTACTGGGAAAAAGCTGCTTACGAAGAAGCAGAACATGCTGCTAAATTTGCTGAACTGTTGGGCGAAGTTGTTACTGACTCCACCGAAAAGAACCTGGCTATGCGTGTAGAAGCTGAAAACGGCGCAACCGCTGGCAAGAATGATTTGGCTAAACGCGCTAAGGCTCTGGGTCTGGACGCTATTCACGACACCGTTCATGAAATGGGCCGCGACGAAGCTCGCCATGGCAAAGCATTTGCTGGCCTGCTGAAGAGATATTTCGGCAAATAATTTAAGCTTAGGCTAAACTAATCCCCGCTCTGTGAAGAGCGGGGATTTTTATTTTCTAAGGCTATTATTTTTCCACTAACTTATGCACATTGTGGATAAGTTTTAACTGAGCATGTGGATAAATAGGCCTTTTTGTGGATAAAAAAGGCTACTTATCCACAACCTAGTGAATTACTCTGTGAAAATCATCACAAAACCGCCAAGCTATATCAAAAAGAGCTTAGCAAAACTTTGAGCTTATAGTGAAAAAACTACCCTACTCAACTTAATGAGCAGGGTAGTGAAGCTTCAATATTAAGCTTTATAGCCGCGAGCTTCGGCAACCTTAGCAAAGGCTACACTAGCTGCGTCAATTGTTTTTTGAATATCCTCAGGGCTGTGAGCCAAGGACAAGAAGTTGGTTTCGAATTGGCTGGGCGGCAGATAAATGCCCTGCTCCAGCATGGAGTGGAAGTAAATTTTGAAGGCTTCCAAATCACTAGCGGCAGCGCTATCAAAATCAGTTACAGGCTTATCGTTAAAGAACACAGTGAACATGCTGCCTAAACGATGCACCTGCACGGGCACACCAGCCTTAGCTGCTGCACGCTCTAAGCCGCCGGTTAAAATAGCGGTCATGCTTTCCAGCTTTTCGCAAACCTTATTTTCTTCCATGTAAGTCAAAGCCGCAATACCTGCAGCCATGGCCAAGGGGTTACCGCTCAAGGTACCTGCCTGATACATGGGGCCAGCAGGAGAAACCTCTTGCATAATCTCACGTCTACCGCCATAAGCAGCCACAGGCAAGCCACCGCCGATAACCTTGCCAAGGCAGGTAATATCGGGGTCAATATCATAGAGGGATTGGCTGCCGCCTTGAGCACTGCGGAAGCCGCTCATTACTTCGTCGCAAATAACCAGCGCGCCATATTTTTTCGTCAGCGCACGGATACCCTCAAGGTAACCTTCCTGGGGCAGCACCAAGCCCATGTTACCGGGAGTGGGCTCCATAATTACCGCGGCGATTTCCTCGCCGCGCTCTGCGAAAACCTTTTCCAAGGCGGGCAAATCGTTAAAGGGCACAGTGATCGTGGTAGAAGCAACGGCCTTGGGTACACCGGGGCTATCGGGCACGCCGAAGGTGGTAGCACCACTGCCAGCCTTTACCAAAAGGCTGTCGTGATGGCCATGATAGCAGCCAATGAACTTCACAATGCAGTCGCGACCGGTGTAAGCGCGAGCCAAGCGCAGAGCGCTCATGGTAGCCTCGGTACCGCTGTTAACCATGCGCACCTGGTCCATGGAAGGCACTAAGCGGCACACTAATTTTGCCAGCTCAGTTTCTGCCAAGGTGGGCGCGCCATAGGATGTACCCTTTTCTGCTGCGGCCTTTATAGCTTCGGTTACGCAATCGGGCACATGGCCCATGAGCAACGGTCCATAGCTCAATACATAGTCAATATATTCGTTGCCATCAATATCGTAAATTTTGCTGCCCTTGCCACCGGCAATAAAGGGCGGCACACCGCCCACACTGCGGAAGGAGCGCACAGGGCTGTTAACGCCGCCGGGAATATATTTGCGAGCTTCCTCAAAGGCGGCGGTAGATTTGATTTGATTCATAACAAAAAATCCTTTCCTAAACTAAGACTGGTGAGAAGGTATTAGATGCGAGGAGCGGCGACGACGGCGTATCGGAAATACTCCTAGGAGCCGTGACGAAGCAGATGATGCCTTATCGCCAGTCTTACTCCTTTAACCATCTTGCAACGTCCAACGCATGATAAGTAATAATCATCTTGGCACCGGCGCGCTTAAAGCCCAGCATAGTTTCCATAACAATGCGTTTTTCGTCAATCCAGCCCTTTTCAGCAGCTGCCTTAACCATGGCATATTCGCCGCTTACGTTATATACGCACAAAGGACGATTGAAGGTTTCGTGTACCCGTTGTACCACATCGAGGAAGGCCAAAGCAGGCTTAACCATCACAATATCAGCACCTTCTTCAATATCCAGTGCCACCTCGCGCAGAGCCTCGTCGCTGTTGGCAGGGTCCATTTGGTAGCCCTTGCGGTCACCAGCAGAGGGAGCGGAGTCCGCTGCAGCACGGAAGGGGCCATAATAAGCAGAAGCAAATTTAGCAGAATAAGCCATAATAGGAATATGGTTGAAGCCATTTTCATCCAGCGCTTCACGAATAGCCTTAACATAACCATCCATCATATTGGAGGGAGCAATCATGTCAGCGCCAGCTTGGCAGTGAGATACAGCAACCTTAGCCAAAAGGGGCAGGGTCTCATCGTTGTTTACAGTGCAGCCGTTTTGCAGCACACCGCAATGGCCATGGTCTGTATATTCACACATGCACACATCGGTAATAACTACTAATTCAGGATGCTGCTCCTTAATTTGCTTGCAGGCCAGCTGCACGGGCTCATTCATATCCCAAGCACTGCTGCCCACTGCATCCTTATAGGAGGGCACACCAAAAAGAATTACTGCGGGAATCCCCAAGGCGGCAACCTCAGCAGTGATTTCGGGCAAACGGTCAATGGACCAATGGTAGTTGCCAGGCAGGGACTCAATTTCATGCTTTACATTGCTACCGGGCACTACAAAAATCGGATAAATCAAATCCTTAACAGATACTTCAGTTTCACGAATCATTGCGCGCAGATTTTCAGTGGCGCGGGTTCTACGAGGACGATAGACAGGAAAATCAACAGCCATTCTTAAGACTCCTTTACTTGTTATAGTATTGGCGGATAGCTTGTACTAAGCCGTCGATGGTATATTTGTCGGCTTCAATAGCCGGCTTTAGGCCATGCTTTTTAAGGGTTTCGCTGGTCACAGGGCCAATAGCAGCCAGAGCCACCTTCTTCAGCAGCTCTTGCTTGTCGCCCAGCACCTTCAAAAGGTTGGTAACGGTGGAGGAGCTGGTAAAGGTTACTACGCTGACGCTGCCATCTGCGAGGGCAGCTAGGAGCTCGTCCTTATTCTCGCAATCAGCCACAGTTTCGTAAGCAGTTGCCACATCGACCACGGCACCGATTTTACGCAGGGACTCGGGGAGCACCTCGCGAGCAACCTTGGCGCGAGCAATAAGGATTTTATCACCTGCGGTGATTTTATCAGCCAGCGCTTCGGCCAATTCCTCTGCTTTATAGGCAGAGGGGATTAAGTCAGCAGTGAGGCCATGGGCTTTTAAAGCATCGGCAGTAGCACTGCCGATGGC
>JBJDXD010000072.1:0-1708 GCA_051866495.1 Phascolarctobacterium sp.
GCCAACGAGCTTCGAGGATTTGATTCCGCTCGTCGCCCTCTACCGCCCGGGCCCTTTGGGGACGGGCATGGCTGAGGACTTTATCGCTGGACGTCACGGCCAGCGCACTGCTCAGGTGCTCCATCCGCTGATGGAGCCCATTTTGGAGGATACCTACGGCGTTATCCTGTATCAGGAGCAGGTTATGCAAATCACCTCCGCGTTGGCGGGCTTCACGCTCGGCCAGGCGGATATTATGCGCCGCGCCATGGGCAAGAAGAAGGCCTCTGTGCTGGAAAGCATGCGCCAAGACTTCGTCGAAGGCGCGAAGCGCGAGCACAATATTCCCGAGCAGCTAAGTCAGCAAATCTTTTCACTGTTGCAGCATTTTGCTGGCTATGGCTTTAATAAATCCCACTCCGTGGCCTACGCTTTGGTGGCCTATCAGACTGCTTATTTAAAGGCTCACTGGCGGCCCCAATTTATGGCGGCCTTTTTAAACAGTGTTATTGGCGATAGCGACAAGCTGAGCTGGTACATCTCCGTTTGCCGCAATGATAACATCGATATTTTGCCACCGGATGTGAACGAGAGTGGTTACCAATTCACCGTACACGGCAAGGGGGCAATTCGTTTTGGTTTGGCGGGCATCAAGAGTGTGGGTGATGCCGCTGTGCAGGAGATTATTAAATCTCGCGCCAAGGACGGCCCCTTTACCAGTCTTACGGATTTTTGTAACCGCGTAAGCATGCGCTTGGTCAATAAACGTGCGCTGGAGCATCTTATTCGCAGTGGCGCGATGGATTCCTTCGGTGCCAAGCGCTCACAGCTACTCAATATTATGGAGCAAGCGGCGGAGCAGGGTGCCGCCTCGCAAAAGGATAGAGCGTGCGGGCAAATAGGCCTCTTTGACGAGGAGGATACCTTGGCTGCTACAGAAATCAAGCTGCCGGAGATGGACGAAATCCCGCGGGAAGTAATATTGCAGAACGAAAAGGAGCTTTTGGGCTTTTACGTTACAGACCATCCCCTCAGCGCCTATGAAAAGGTTTTGCAGCGCTATATGCCCCTCTACCAATTCGTGGGTGACACTGCGATTAAGGATGGCCAACTGGTGCATGTGGCGGGCATTATCTCCAACTGCACGATAAAAAATACGAAAAAGGGCGACACGATGGCGCTTTTAACGCTGGAGGACTTCACCGGCCGCTTTAATATTATTGTGTTTAGCCGCGTATATCACCAGTATTTGCGCCTAATTCACGAGGATAACATTGTGGCTATCGAGGGCTATTTTAGTGTAGATGAGCGGGAGAGTAAAATTGTGGCTCAAAGTATTGCCGTATTAAGCAATGCAGAGCCCACTAGCGTGCGACTAAAGATTGAGGCTTATTTGGAAAATCCTTTAGTACAAAGAGAGCTTTTGCAGGCCTTCCAAAAATTCCACGGCAACGATGTTGTCTATCTTAAGCTTATGGGCTCCCGTAAAATGGTCAAAACCTCGCCCAACTATTGGGTTGATAGCAGGGCAGAGGGCTTTAAGGAGGCCATGGAAAAGATTTTAGGAAAGGGTTGCTTTGTGTAAAGCACTAGCTATTTTTGGAGTACTTTTTTAGCTAGGCTTTGCCCAATAAAGTCTACATGGAGCTAAATAAACTGTTAAATATGCAACGTTTATGCAAGAATAATGGAAATAGACTTGCAAGTCTATACTGAAAAATGATACAAT
>JBJDXD010000073.1:0-8516 GCA_051866495.1 Phascolarctobacterium sp.
CCGAATGCCATTTTGACCGTGGCTGCATGAGCTGCGGCCAGTGCGTGGCTATTTGTCCCGTGGGCGCGTTGGATAATAAATACGCTCCCTTGGCAGAGCAACGCCCTGTGACCAAGCCCATGCTAGACCCCGAAACCGCCTACGAATTTTTGCGCATGCGCCGCAGCGTGCGTACCTTTAAGACCCAGCCGCCCACCGAAGAAGAAATCACCCGCCTTTTGGATGTGGCGCGCTATGCTCCCACCGCAGGCAACTCCCAGGGCATGTATTACGTTGTCATCCGTGACAGCGAAAAAATCAAAGCGATTGCCGATGCAGTTGCCAATTGGATGGAGGACGAGGTGGCTGCTGCTACCGAAAATAAACGTTATTTTATGACGGTGCTGCGTGCTTATCGCGAGCGCGGTCAGGATATTATTGCCCGCCACGCACCCTGCTTGATTTTTGCTTTGGCTCGCCGTTTGAACATTACCGGTGTCTCCAATGCTGAGCAAAGCTGGGCCTATGCAGAGCTTTTCGCACCTACCCTAGGCCTGGGCACCACCATTGCCGGCTTTATTCAAAGCTGTGGCATCGCAGGCTACAAGCCCCTTTTAGATTTAGTGGGCGTGCCCGCTAAGCAAAAAATTGTGGGCACCTTGATGGTGGGCTATCCCAAATACAAATTCAAGCGTATGCCTGAGCGCCAACACCTAAAAGTAGACTTTCAAGACTAAAGCATAAAAAAGAGCCGTTAGCTAAGCGTCAAGCTTAACTAACGGCTTTTCTTATGCCTTTATAGTATAAACTAAGGTAAAGCAGGCTTATTTATTGGGAAAAACCATGCGATAGACAAAGCCCAAAAGGATGCCGCCAAAGCAGGGCAGCAGCCAGCCAAAGCCCACATCAAAGAAGGGCAGATACTGGGTTAAAAAGCTATCCAAGGCCCGCAAATCAAAGCCACCGGCTCTAAGGCCATCAAAAATAGCAAAAATGGTGGTAAGAGTGAGGCAGATGCGGAAGATGGCCTTGTCCCGTTTAAAAATGCTTTGGCCCACATTCAAAATCACGATGGCGATAACGATGGGGTAGAGCATGCAAATAACGGGGATGGAAAACTTAATAATATTATTCAAACCAAAATTAGCCACTACCAAACTAAACATGCAGATATAAACGCAGAAGCGTTGGTAGAGCACGCGACCACCGGTGAGCTGGTTAAAATAGCTGCTGATGGAGGTGGTCAGGCCGATGGAGGTGGTGATGCAGGCAAAGAAAATAATCAAAGCCAAAACCACTTGGCCGGGGAAGCCCATATAGTGCACGCTAATCATATTCAGCAGCTGACCACCATTGGCAACAATGCCAAAAAGGGCAGTGCTGGAGGCACCGGCATAGGCCAAAGCACCATAAATCAGCGCCAAGCAAATTGCTGCGATAATGCCCGCATAAATGCACACCTTAGTGAGCTGCTTTTGTTCGGTCACACCCTGGGACTCAATGGCCTTTAAGGTTGCCGCGCCATAAAGCATGGTGCACAAAAGGTCCATGGTGTTATAGCCTTCCTGAAAGCCCTTAAAGAAGGGGGCGTTTTTATAAACGCTATTAGCAGGCTGAAAATCGCCCATGGGATTGGTGATAACGCAAAAAATCAAAATACCCAAGCAAATCAAAAGCAGGGGGGACATAATCTTGCCGATATTATCAACAATCTTGGACGGATTTACAGAAAGAAAATAGGTTAAAGCAAAAAAGAAAAGCGAATACAGCGCCAGACCCATGGTTTCGTAGCCCTCGGGCAAAAGCAGTAAAATACCCGTATCAAAGGAAACTGCCGCCGTACGGGGAATGGCAAAAAAGGGACCGATGGTGAGGGCGCACAAAATAGTGATAGCCTTGCCAAAGGCGGGGCTCATAGGACTTGCAAGCTCGTTGGGGTCATCACCATTTAAAATGGCCATGGCCAAAATACCCAAAAGGGGCAGGCCCACGCCGCTAATGCAAAAGCCAAAGATGGCAGCAGGCAAATTTTCGCCAGCCATCTGTCCCAAAGCAGGGGGGAAAATCAAATTGCCTGCGCCAAAGAAAAAGGAAAACAGCATCAAGCCGATGGGCAGGATTTTTGCTAAACTCATATTATTATTCATCATATACTCCCAAATCAGAAGTGAAGCAGTTCCCCTCAAAACAGTGCTTCTTTATAAAAAAGGGCGGAACTTTTAGGCCCCGCCCCCACAGGTCTTTTTTATTTTACTAGCAGGCGGAAATATTTCTTCTTACCCTTGCGAATCAAAAGGCTCTTATCAGCGTCGAACATATCAGCAGACAGAGATGCCTCCGGGTCCTTAAGGATTTCTTCTTTCACAGTCAGGCCGCCTTGGGCAATCATTTGACGCGCTTCGCGCTTGCTGCTAAAGATTTTAGCAGCGGTCAGCACATCGATAACCTTAGCCTGCATATCCTCCGCAGTGATTTCAATAGTGGGCACATTGCTCAGATCAGCGCCGCCGCCAAAGAGCGCCTCGGTAGCAGCCTGCGCCTTTTTAGCCTCTTCCTCGCCGTGTACCAGCTTGGTAACCTCGTAGGCCAGCACCTTTTTTGCCTCGTTAATAGCTGCGTCCTTCAGACTAGCCAAACGATGTACCTCGTCCATGGGCAGATAGGTGAGGAGCGCCAGGCAGTTTTCCACATCGCTGTCGTTAACATTACGCCAGTATTGGTAGAAATCGTAGGGAGAGGTTTTCTCCGGATCCAGCCACAGAGCGCCCTTTTCGGTTTTGCCCATCTTTTTGCCTTCGCTATTGGTCAAAAGCTTGCAGGTCATGCAGTAAGCGGGCTTTTGCTCCTTGCGGCGAATCAATTCCACGCCGCCCAGCATGTTGGACCATTGGTCGTCGCCGCCCAGCTCCATCACGCAGTTATAATCCTGATGCAGCTTCCAAAAGTCGTAGGACTGCATAATCATGTAGTTAAACTCGAAGAAGGTCAGGCCCTTCTCCCAACGCTTTTTGAAGCATTCTGCAGTCAGCATGCGGTTTACAGAAAAATGCACGCCCACCTCGCGCAGCAGGTTTACATAATTCAAATTCAACAGCCAGTCAGCATTGTTGGCGATAATGGCCTTGCCCTCGCTAAAATCAATAAAGCGGCTCATTTGCTTTTTAAAGCAAGCGATATTGTGGGCAATAAACTCCGGAGTGAGCATTTTGCGCATTTCGTCCTTGCCGCTGGGGTCACCAACCATGCCAGTGCCGCCACCCAGTAAAACGATGGGGCGGTGACCAGCCTTTTGCATATGGCTCATCATCATCAAAGCAATGAAATGGCCCACATGCAGGCTATCTGCGGTGGGGTCAAAGCCAATATAAAAGGTAATCTTTTCCTTCTCTAATAATTCTTTAATTTCAGCCTCGTGGGACATTTGTTTAATAAACCCACGTTCCTGTAACACGTCTAAAACAGACATTCAACGACCTCCCTTAAATATTTAAGCCTGCGTAAAAAATAGCAAGCAAATAATCTCACATTATTATACCTTATTAAGCATTTTTTAGCAATTAAAAAAGCAGGTGCCAAAACAAAAAAGGCCGGAGCACAAGCTCCAGCCTCAGCTTTCAATTTGGTCGGGGCGGCGAGATTCGAACTCACGGCCTCTTGTACCCGAAACAAGCGCGCTACCAAGCTGCGCCACGCCCCGACATTTTACTGATTTTTAGTCATCAGCAACGTATAACATTATAAAGCATCAATGGCGTTTTGTCAACACCTTTTTGCTTTATTTTGTTTAGCCCTGGGTAACCACGCGAATGCTGGTAA
Organism: Phascolarctobacterium sp.; assembly: GCA_051866495.1. Taxonomy (GTDB): domain Bacteria; phylum Bacillota; class Negativicutes; order Acidaminococcales; family Acidaminococcaceae; genus Phascolarctobacterium_A. The sequence goes on from JBJDXD010000073.1 coordinate 3,796, forward strand.
CCTCAAAGGCTTCGGCAATAGCGGGCAAAATTTCGCGCTCAATATTGGTGCGGTGCAGCTCGCTTTCAGCAACCAGCATAATGCGGGTATCAGCATAGTTAATATTGTGCACCGTGCTAACCAGGCGCTTAAAGGTATCCTCACCAATAATCTCCTTCAGCTTTTGCAAACGAGCAAAAACCTCGGGTTTTTCCTTTTGCATTCTAACCTCTAAGGGGGTAAAGGGAATAGTTACAACACGGGCATCACGAGCCAGGACAAAATTTTCCTCGCCCTCGCCAGGCACTACTAAATCTTCACGCATTTTATGTTCCTCCATCTTCTGTAATATCAATAAACCTGCCCATGGCAAGATTTGTTCCCCTCTATTATATTCCACAAAGACTTTCCAGTCAAGCAGCAGGATTTTTGACTTTTTAGTAGAATATAACTAAGAAAAATTTGCTAAGGAGGTTCTCTTATGTCTCTCAAAGAAGATTTTAAAAAGTTTGCTATGCGCGGTAATGTTATAGATATGGCAGTTGGCGTAATTATTGGCGGTGCCTTCGGCAAAATCGTGGGTTCCTTGGTCAATGATGTCATCATGCCGCCCATTGGCATGGCTTTAGGCAAAATGGATTTCAAAAATCTATTTGTTACCTTAAACGGCAAGGAATACGCCACTCTTGAGGCCGCTAAAAAAGCAGGCGCTCCCGTGCTCGCCTATGGCAGCTTTATTAACTCCATTGTGGACTTTTTGATTTTGGCCTTTGTTGTCTTCATCATGGTGAAGCAAATCAACAAGCTCACCCCGCCGCCCGCTCCCAAACCGGAGCCCCGCAAATGCCCCTATTGCAAGAGCGAAATTGCCGACGATGCAACAAGATGCCCTCATTGCACATCTCAATTAGATTAAACATACTTTATAAGCAGGACTTGGTGCGAAAGCCCCAGACCCTGCTTTTTTCTTGAAAAAATTTGCCCCAAAGAAGCCAGCCTATAAACCCCATCAAAAAGATTTTCCTTTACCAGCCTAGCGAGATATGATAGAATAAACCTTATCATTTGAAAGGAAATTTTCCAAAACGGAGGGGTTTACATGCAATTATTGGAAGAAAAAATTCTCAAGGATGGCGTGATTAAAAGTGGTAACGTTTTAAAGGTGGATAGCTTTTTGAATCACCAAATTGATGTGCCCTTTATTGCAGAGCTGGGTAAGGAGTTTAAGCGCCAGTTCGCCGACCGTCCCATCAACAAAATCCTCACCATCGAGGCTTCTGGCATTGGCATTGCCAGCATTGCTGCCATGTTTTTTGAGGTTCCCGTAGTTTTTGCTAAAAAAACTAGCGGTAGCAATATGGATAAGGATGTGTATTTTACTCAAATTTATTCCTATACCCACAGCAAGACCAATGATGTGGTCGTTTCTAAAAAATATCTCAATAAAAACGACCATGTACTTATTATTGATGACTTTTTAGCCAATGGCTGTGCGCTGGAGGGGCTGATGGATATTGTTCGCCAAGCCGGTGGTACTGTGGAGGGCATTGGCGTAGCCATCGAAAAGGGCTTTCAGGGCGGCGGTGACAAGCTGCGCGAAATTGGCGTAAACCTGCACTCCTTGGCTATTATCGACAAAATGGATGCTACCAGCGGCACTATTCAGTTCCGCCATGAAAAATAAAAGTGATGAGGTATATTTAAGGGAGAATAATGATGGAAAATAAGAAGGCTGTAGATGCAATTTATGAATTAGACGGCAAAATTCCTGTGGGCAAGGCCATTCCCTTTGGCCTGCAGCATATTTTGGCCATGTTTGTGGCAAATATTGCTCCCATCTTGATTGTGGCCGGTGTGATTAAAATGCCCGTGGAGCAAAGCGGGGCCTTGGTGCAGTCCGCCATGCTTATTGCCGGTATCGGCACCTTGATTCAGCTCTTTCCCCTTTGGCATATAGGCAGTGGCCTGCCCATTGTTATGGGCATTAGCTTTACCTTCGTATCCATTGCCTGCGTTATTGGCAGTAAATATGGCTACGGTGGCATCATGGGTGCTGTGTTGGTAGGCGGCATTTTAGAGGGCATTTTGGGCTTGGGCGCTCGCTATTGGCGTCGTCTTATTCCTCCCATCGTATCTGCAACCGTGGTAACCTCCATTGGCTTTAGTCTTTTGGCCGTGGGTGCCAACTCCTTTGGCGGTGGCTTTGGTAATCCCAATTTTGGCGATGCTAAATACATCATCGTGGGCACCATCACTCTCTTTAGCTGTATCGGCTTTAATATCTATGCAAAATCCTTTTACAAACAGCTTTCCGTGCTCTTTGGCCTCATCGTAGGCTATATTGTGGCTGCAGCCATGGGTATGGTTGATTTGAGCCGTATGGCTTCCGTGGATGTAGTGGCCATTCCTAAGTTAATGCCATTTACTATGGAATTCCATGCGGATGCTATTTTTGCTTTTTTCCTGATTTTCTTGGTATCCGCTACCGAAACCATTGGCGATACCTCTGCTATGACTGCTATGGGCTTGGGACGTGAGGTAAGCGAAAAAGAAGTTGCCGGCTCCATCACCTGCGACGGTGTAGTGAGCAGTCTGTCCTCCGTTTTTGGCTGTCTACCCATCACCTCCTTCAGCCAAAACGTGGGTCTTATTGCCATGACTAAGGTTGTAAACCGTATTGCCATTGCTAGTGGCGCGGTGATTATGATTTTGGCCGGTTTATTCCCAGCCTTAGGCGTTCTGCTGGCTTCTTTGCCGGAGTCCGTTTTGGGCGGCTGCACTCTGATGATGTTTGGCTCCATCGTAGTTAGTGGCGTGCAGATGATTGCTGGCTGTGGCAATTCCCATCGCAATATAACCATTGCTTCCCTGGCCTTGAGCATTGGCATTGGCTTTACCCAAGCGCCTGCTATTTTTAAAGTTGCTCCCGATTTGGTAAAAAATGTTTTTGCTGAAAACTGTGTTGCAGTGGTGTTTATAGTAGCCATGTTCCTGAATTTAATTCTGCCCAAGGACGAGGAGCAGGCTCAATAATAGTTTTAAAAGAAGGCGCAGAAATGAAAATCATTGATGCACATATGCATTATTATAACAAGGAAGGCTTTGTGCAGGTGGCAGCCAATGCTGGCTACGAAAACACCGCTGCCTGCTGGCAAAAAATTTGCCAAGAAAACAACATTGTCTTTTCCGTGGCCATGGGCAATACCATGTATACCAGCTCCCGTTATGGGGGAGTTCCACCCCGGCTTATTGACCTCGCTGCGTCCTTTGATGAAGATAATTATAATCAGCCACCTAATATGGGATATTGCATGGGCGTGCAAAGCGAGCTGATAACCGAGGATAACGCCGAGGCTACAGCCTGTGAGTTTGAGCATTATATTAATGACGAGCATTGTCTGGGCATTAAGCTTTATCCTGGCTATGAATCGGTTTATGTAAATGATAGGCGGCACTGGCCTTTATTTGAGCTGGCGCGGGCCTACCATGTGCCCGTGGTTATCCACACCGGTGACACGGCTCGTCCGAATGGACTTTTAAAATATTCCCATCCATTGACGGTGGATGAGGCGGCCGTAAACTTTCGTGATGTTACCTTCGTTATCGCGCACTGTGGCTGCCCTTGGTTCATGGATGCGGCCGAAGTAGCTGCCAAAAACGCCAATGTGGCGTTGGATGTATCGGGACTCTTGGCGGGCAACCCCAAGCCCTTGCAGCTTTTTGAGCAACAGGCGGGCTTTTGGCGTCAGCTGCACACCTGGCTCAACTATATGGGCGACTATACAAGGGTGATGTATGGCAGTGATTGGCCGCTGGTGAATATTCCCCTGTATATTCGCATGATTGGCTATATCATTCCTGAGGGGCATTACGAAAAGGTATTCTACCAAAATGCCCTGAGGATTTTTCCGAAAATTAAAGAATTATTATAAATTGAGGTGAAGCCTGTGGGTCAGCCCAGTATTACCGAAATCGAGGCCGGTCTCAAGGAGTGGGACTTCCTTACCAAGCTGCCTGAGGCGGTGGGAAGCTTTCTCTTGCAGCCTAGCACCGGCATCAAGGGACAAATTTTAAATATTGCTGCCTATGTCAACGAGGCCAACCGTTGTCGCCTTGATTTGACCTATACCACCGAAACCTTTGACTATGTGCCCGTAAAAACCGTGGGCTTGCACACCTTTCGGGACGAGCGCTATTTTTATCGTGATCGGGATAAATTTGCCGCCATGGTGCTGAACCATTTGCCCCGGCTTTTGGGTGATATAGATAGGGGAGAGCCCCACAGCATGAACTGCGAGGCTAGGGCGCTTGCCTTTGAAAAATGGGACTTTTGGCGCAGCCTGCCCAAGCAGGTGGGGGATTTTGAGCTGTTTATCACGCCGGATAACCCCCTTTTATATTTAAACGGTTCCTATATCTTTTTGGATTATAGCGATTTTAAGCATGGCAACCAAATTTATTTTGCCTATAATATCTTTCGTAACGAGCTTTTTGCCGAAAAAAAGCATGAGTATTTTCCCCTCACCACCAATGTTTTTGATGTGCCAGGCTTCGTCAAGGACGACCGCAAGCTGGCCACCTTAAGCGAGCTGTTGGAGACACATTTAGAAAAGACCATGCTCGATTTAGAAAAAACTTAAATTAAGTGTTGACATAGACACTGTTTTAGGTTATAATATCAATGTTGATTGGCCCGGTGGTTCAGTTGGTTAGAATGCCGCCCTGTCACGGCGGAGGTCGTG
>JBJDXD010000074.1:0-7110 GCA_051866495.1 Phascolarctobacterium sp.
TAACATAAAAATAGTCACATATATTTTGAGTATAGCACAAAAACATAACCTATTCAACCTAGTAACGGGGGGGTAATCAACAGTTTAGCTTTCGTTTTTACAATTAATCACTATTTATTTTAATTTTCACTTCGAAAAGTCTTATTCGTTAAGCTTAGGATTTTTTCAAAAATAATTGTAAAAACAGCCATAAAAACAAAAAAAGCGACCAAAATCGGCCGCTCTTCTTCTTTTTGACTCAGAAGCTCATAATTGAATATCACTATACCTCTGCTTCGCCTAAAACACAAAAATCCCCCGACCGCAGCCGAGGGATTTGTTTTGCTTAGAATTATTTACTATGTTCGCAAACTTGGTTGCCAACGGTGCAAGAAGTTTTGCAAGCGGATTGGCAGGAAGCCGGGCATTCGCCGCAGCCGCCGGTGCGCAGGGTCTTTTTCAGCATAGCTTTATTAACAGTTTGGATATGTTTTCTCATGTGTATTACCTCCAAGAGTAAATATTATTACCCTTATATTTTACCCTGTTTCGCCCACTTTTGCAAGGGCTTTTTCTAATTTACAAAGACACTCAGACTATTCAACAGTTATAGCTTTTACTTTTTCTAAGGCCTTCGGAATAGCTTTTCTAGCTGCTCTATCAGTAGAATCATTCATCATGGCATGTGATTTACCGATGACTCTTTGACGATTGTTAAAAACATAACCTTTCTGAGAATGCTTATTGAACACACGCAAGGTAACGTCCAATTCAGCTTTTGTATCTATACCACCAACCCATATATTCCAATTCTGTTTTACTTGAGCAACATCAACCCTAGCAAGTACAATTCCATCATACTCGCTATCCTTTAAAAATTCATCGAGAATTGCTTTTGTGAGTTTAACTTTTTTTCCACTTTCTGCATAATCTCCCATAACTGCATATTGTGGATTGTTAGCTTGCATTTGGGCCATTAAATCATCATACTTGGTTTCTCTATACAAATCTAAATCAGCTAAGAACTGTCCATCACCCTGCACAGTTACATAACTAGGCACTTTTGCTTGAATGCTATCAACTACTTCATCCAAAACCTTCTGTTCAAAATTTGCATGCCCCTCTGAATCTAAATAAAAAGCAAATTTTAAATGCTGTCTTCCATCGTCCTGCTGAATGCTTTGAATACGTTCTTTAAATGAGGATTTCTTTTCAGCATCAGCAAAACATGTTATGGAAGTCGTCATAAAAACCATCATCATTAAAAAAACAGTAAATTTTGATAAAAATTTCATCTATATCCCTCCCATAATATTTATATCCATATTATACTCCTAAAAATTACCCCACACAAGTTAAAAAATTGCCTTCTAATAGAAAACAAAAAATCATTTCTGAATGTATCAATATATACAAAAAAGACTTCCCGCTTACACAGGAAGTCTAGCTTTAATATGGAGCTGATGACCAGGATTGAACTGGTGACCTTATCCTTACCAAGGATACGCTCTGCCGACTGAGCTACATCAGCATATGAAATTGGTTGCGGGGGGCGGACTTGAACCACCGACCTTCGGGTTATGAGCCCGACGAGCTACCAACTGCTCCACCCCGCGATATGGTGGCGGCGCACGGATTCGAACCGCGGACACTGCGGGTATGAACCGCATGCTCTAGCCAACTGAGCTACGCCGCCGAAGTGTTGGTGGAGAGGGTTGGATTCGAACCAACGAAGCGAAACGCGGCAGATTTACAGTCTGCTCCCTTTAGCCACTCGGGAACCTCTCCATAGGCAACATCGATATTATATTATAAAAACGCTTCTTTGTCAAGATTTTTTAATCTTAGTTAGGCAAAATAATTTGCTAAATGCATAATACCAATAGCTTCTAAGCAGGCAAGCTGCTTAAAGCTGCCTACGCAGCGCTTCAAACATCACGATGCCCGCTGCCATGGCCACATTCAAGGATTCTGCCCTGCCAGCCATCGGGATAAACACGCGCTTATCCGCCGCTTCGAGGAGCCCTACGCTCACCCCATTGGCCTCATTGCCCATCACAAAGGCCAAGCGACCATGCAAATCCGCCTTATACAAATTATCCGCGCCGTCAAGGCAGGTCACCAAGAGCTCATAGCCGGCGCTATGAGCGCTCTCGATGAAGTCCTCCTCCCCTACGCCAGCCAGCACCGGCACATGGAACAGGGAGCCCATGGAGGAACGCACCGTCTTAGGCGCGTAAATATCCACGCTGCCCTTCAAGAGCACCAGTCCCCCAATGCCTGCGGCATCGGCTGTGCGCAGCATGGTGCCCACATTACCGGGGTCCCCCACCCTATCCAGAACCAGCAGCATCTTACCCTTAGCCAAAAGCTGCTCCATAGAAGTGGTCTGCATCCTACACACCGCAATAATGCCCTGAGGCGTTTCTGTATCAGCTATTTTCTTCAGCACGGCGTCGCTCACGCAGGTCAATTTGACCTGCTGAGCTGCCGCCTCCTCCAGCGCAGCACGGGTCCTGTCGTCCTCGATGGCCGTGTAAAAAATGCTTTCCGCCTGCTTCGCGGCCACGGCCTCCTCCACTGTACGCAGTCCCTCTGCCAAAAACAGGCCCCGCTGCTGGCGGTACTTCTTTAGCTTCAGCTCCGCCGCAGCCTTCACCTGGGGATTATTCACTGCTGTCAATTCCATTAGAAATCAACTCCCATCCGCTTCACACCCTCATGGGTACCTAAAACAATGATTTCGTCCTCAGGCTGAAAAACCTCCTGGGCCTTGGGATTGACCAAGGTGCGTCCCTCCCGCTTAATGGCCACAACATTGACATCATAACGACGACGCAAATCAGCCTCGATCAAGTTTTTGCCCACAAAATTCAAGGGAACCGGTAAGCTCATGACGCTGATTTCGCCGGAAAGCTCAATATAGTCCATGACACCGGCGGAAATCAGGTTATGGGCCACACGCTCACCCATATCCCGCTCCGCATAAACAACCTTATCAGCGCCAATCTTACTGAGCATAGCGCCGTGCAAATCGTTAATAGCCTTGGATACCACCTGCTTAATGCCCAGCTCCTTGAGGAGCATAGTGGACATCATATTGCGCTCCACGTTACCAATAGCCACCACCGCCACATCCACGTCCTCCAAGGGCAGGGATTGCAGGGTCTTGCGGTCGCTGGCATCGCCACATACCACATAATTCAGCTGGGAACTAAAATCCTGCACCAGGCTTTCATCGCTGTCCAGGGCATAAACCTCATAGCCCATACCCTGCAGCGTCAGGGCCACGCTAGCCCCGAACAGGCCCAAGCCGGCCACCAAAAACTGTTTCCGTTTAACTTTACTCATCCTTCTACCTCTTTAACCAATCATGATATTCTCTGTAGGATAACGCAGCTTGTCCACCTTCTTATTAAAGAAGGACATGCCAAAGGTCAAAATACCGATACGGCCAATAAACATGGTCATGATCAGCACCAGCTTGCACCAAGCATTCCACTCCGGAGTGATGCCAATGCCCATGCCCACCGTACCCATGGCCGAAAAAACTTCGAAAAGCACGAATTCAAAGGGATGCTTATTATTATCTAAGACCAGCAGCAAGAACACGGCCATAGTAATCCAGGAAATAGCCAGCAGAAAAACCGCCAAGCTTTTATTGATAACGCTAGTCTCGACCCTACGTCTAAAGAGCACTACATCCTTTTTATCACGAAGCAGCGCAAGAGTGGAAGCCAAAAGCACCGCAAAGGTAGTAGTTTTCACGCCGCCACCGGTGGAGGTCGGGGATGCGCCCACGAACATCATGCCCATCATGAAGAACAGCGTCGCATGGCTCAGGGAAGCCAAATCGATCGTGTTGAAGCCCGCTGTACGCAGGGAAACGGACTGGAACAGAGAGGCCAACCATTGCTGTCCCGTCCCTACTCCGCCTAGAGTAGCGGCATTATGATGCTCCAGCAGCCAAATTAACAGCGTTCCCACAGCCAAAAGGATGGCGTTAACCACCAGCACGATTTTCGAATGCAAGGTCAGCCCTTTCCAGCAGCGCTTTTGTAAGAGATCATCGATAACGGTAAAGCCCAGTCCACCAATAAGAATGAGCACGATAAAGCAAAGATTCAACGCCACATCACCTTGAAAGCCCGTTAAGCTCTCGTAATTGCCCACCAAATCAAAGCCCGCGTTACAAAAGGCCGAAATAGCGTGCCAATAGCCCCAATAAATGCCCTTATAGCCCATATCCATAGAAAAATAGAAGTACAGCGCCAGCAGGGTGCCGAAGAAAAATTCCAAGAAAAAGGTATATTTGAACACACTCATGGCAACCCGCATTACGTCCCCCGGGTCATCCTGATTCAAGGAGTCCTGCACTAAAAGCCTTTGGCGAATATTCATCTTACGATGTAAACCAAAATTAAAAAGGGTAGTGATGGTCATAATGCCGATACCGCCCACCTGAATCAGGAAGATCAAGACCATTTGCCCAAAAAGGCTCAAATCCTTACCCGTGTCCCACACAGCAAGTCCAGTTACGCAGGAGGCCGAGGTGGCTGTAAAAAAGGCATCCAAGGTATTACCCCACTGCTCATCGCTGTGGGAAATAGGCAGACTCAAAAGAAAGGTGCCTAGCAGAATCAAAAGGGCAAAGGACATGCCAATCAAGGTGCTGCGGTTAATGGCAGCGATTCTGCGCATAATGCGGCGATAATGCAGCCTTTTTTGATAGCGAATCAGCTGATTGCGCTCGAAATCGCTTGTTGCTTCCTTTGTTAGCTCATGTGCAATGGATTTACGCATGCCGTTCCTCCTTTCTCTTGTTATGGCAACTAATATTACTAACTTAATATTATACTAATATTAAACTAGAACGTCAATTTTAGATATAAAAAAGCCCGTCCCATGTTTCAGGAACGGACTTACATTAACTCAAAATTGGCTAGAAGGTACCAGATACGAGGCGCGGCGACGACGGCGTACACATTAGTACTCCTAGGAGCCGCAACGAAGTAGATGGTGCCTTATAGACGATTTTTACAGAGCGGCTTTGGCAGCTTCCACCAATTTAGCGAAAGCAGCTGCGTCGAAAATAGCCATATCAGCCAAAACTTTGCGGTTCAGGTTGATGCCAGCCTTGGACAGGCCGCAGATGAAACGGCTGTAGCTCATGCCGTTAGCACGGGTAGCAGCGTTGATACGAGCGATCCACAAACGACGGAACTCACGCTTCTTAGCGCGGCGGTCACGACGTGCATAGCTGAGAGCTTTCATTACCAGCTCGTTAGCTTTTTTGAATTGTTTGCTGCGAGAACCATAGTAGCCTTTAGCCAGTTTCAGAATGTGTTTATGACGACGATGAGCGGTTACGCCCACTTTAACTCTTGCCATTTGTAATATCCTCCTTTAAAATCTCTAATAATTAAGCGTAGGGGAGCATCTTTGCAACATGCTCTTTATCAGTCTTGTGAACCAGAGCTGCTTTGCGCAGGTTTCTCTTACGTGCAGGAGATTTATGTTCGAGAATGTGGCTCTTGAAGTTTTTAAAATGTTTGAATTCACCAGAAGCGGTTTTCTTGAAGCGCTTTGCAGCAGCTCTACGGGTTTTCATTTTCGGCATTGTAATTTCCTCCTCTATTATTTAGCAGGTTTAGGCGCAACAATCATAATCATGTTTTTGCCTTCTAATTTGGGCACTCTTTCAACAACGGCAATTTCTTTTAACTGCTGTGCCATTTTGTTCAGCAGTACTTCGCCAAGCTCAGGATGGGACAGCTCGCGGCCACGGAACATGATGGTAACCTTTACCTTGTCGCCATCTTCCAGGAAGCGAACCGCATTCTTGTACTTAACGTTAAAGTCATGATCCTCGATACCGGGGCGCAGCTTCACTTCTTTAATGTCGAAGGTTTTTTGCTTCTTACGGGCTTCCTTTTCACGTTTTTGTTGCTCGTAACGGAACTTGCCGTAGTCCATAATTTTGCACACGGGCGGTTTCGCTGTGGGAGCAATCTCAACTAAATCTAAATGTCTTTCCACTGCCAGTTGTTGGGCTGCACGACCGGACATAATGCCAAGCTGTTCGCCATCAGCAGTAATAACACGCACTTCACGCGCACGAATTTCTTCGTTGATACGCAAGCTTTCTTTGGCTATGACAATTCACCTCCAAGAACACCAGGTAAGCTAACTGCTTACAAAATTAAAAGCGGGCAGAGATAATCCACCCGCAGAAAAATATCATATCCAACCCTGTCGAGTGCTGACCGCAAGGTGAGAAGCGGGAGGCTTCTGCTTTGTTACTCGAATATGATACCATATTGTAAACTTTGTGTCAACAATTATTTTATTTTTTTGCTTTGGAATCCACTACATCCTTCAGGATAGCTTCAAAGGCTTCAAAGCTCATAGCGCCCATGTCGCCCTCGGTGCGGTTACGCGGGGAAACAGTCTTGTTTTCCATATCGCGGTCGCCTACAACCAGCATGTAAGGAATCTTTTCCAGCTGGCCCTCGCGAATCTTTTTGCCAATCTTTTCATTGCGAGCGTCCACGGTTACGCGGTAGCCTGCAGCCTCCAGCTTGCGGGCCAACTCGTAGCAATAATCAGCAGCGCGGTCGGTTACGGGCAGGAAGCGAACCTGCTCCGGAGCCATCCAGGTGGGCAGTGCGCCGGCATAGGTTTCAATCAAATATGCCAGGGTGCGCTCATAGCAGCCCAGGGAGGTGCGGTGAATGATGTAGGGCAGCTTCTTTTCGCCGTTTTCATCCACATAGTACATACCAAATTTTTCAGCCAGCAGCATATCGATTTGAATGGTGACGATGGTATCCTCTTTGCCGAAAACATTGTGGAATTGGATATCCAGCTTAGGACCATAGAAGGCAGCTTCGTCGATGCCGATTTCGTAGTTTACGCCCAAATCGTCCAGGATTTTGCCCATAACATTTTGTGCGTGCTCCCATTGCTCTGCGGTGCCCTCATATTTATTATTGGGGTTAGCAGGATCCCATTGGCTGAAGCGGAAGGTGCATTTATCCAGCATGCCTACGGTATCCAGCACGTATTTTGCCAAATCCAGGCAGCCCTTGAATTCTTCTTCCAATTGGTCCGGACGCAGAATCAAATGGC
>JBJDXD010000074.1:7210-28346 GCA_051866495.1 Phascolarctobacterium sp.
TCCAGGCAGCCCTTGAATTCTTCTTCCAATTGGTCCGGACGCAGAATCAAATGGCCCTCGGAAATAGTGAATTGACGCACGCGAATCAGGCCGTGCATCTCGCCGCTGTCCTCGTTACGGAACAGGGTGGAGGTTTCGCCTAAACGCATGGGCAGCTCACGATAGGAGCGTTGACGGTTCAGGAAAACCTGATATTGGAAGGGGCAGGTCATGGGACGCAGAGCGAAGCATTCCTTGGTCTCGTCGTGGGGATCGCCCAGGATGAACATGCCGTCAAGATAATGATCCCAGTGACCGGAGATGCGATAGAGGTCGCGTTTTGCCATGAGCGGGGTCTTGGTGAGGAGATAGCCGCGCTTTTGCTCCACATCCTCAATCCAGCGTTGCAGCAGTTGGATGACGCGAGCACCCTTCGGCAGCAGGATGGGCAGACCTTGGCCAATATAATCCACGGTGGTGAAATATTCCAAATCACGGCCCAGCTTGTTGTGGTCGCGCTTCAAGGCTTCAGCCTGTTGTGCCAAATAAGCGTCCAGCTCCTCCTTCTTGGGGAAGGCTACGCCGTAAATGCGCTGCAACATTTTGCGTTTAGAATCGCCACGCCAGTAAGCGCCGGTAGCGCTGGTTAATTTAATAGCATTGCCCTTGATGCGGCCGGTGGAGTCCAGATGGGGACCGGCGCACAAATCGGTGAAATCGCCTTGCTTGTAGAAGCTAATTACAGCATCCTCGGGCAAATCGTTGATGAGCTCAACCTTATAGGGCTCTTCCTTTTCTTCCATAAATTTGATGGCTTCCTCACGGGGCAGCTCAAAGCGCTCTAATTTCAGCTTTTCCTTGCAGATTTTGCGCATTTCTGCTTCCAGGGCTGCTAAATCATCGGGAGTGAAGGGAGCCGGAGTATCAAAATCATAGTAGAAGCCGTTGTCGATGCTGGGGCCGATGGCCAGCTTTACATCGGGATGCAATCTTTTCATAGCCTGTGCCAGCACATGGGAGCAGGTATGCCAATAGGTTTTGCGATATTCTTTGTTTTCAAAAGTAAATTGTTTTTCTTCAGACATTGTCTTTTCCTCCTATTAATGTATCTGAACAGTGTGTGGGAAATAATCCGGGCAAAAAAATAAACCCCAATCCCACACCAAGGGACGGAGTTCTCCGCGGTTCCACCCTCATTGACGCCTGTAGTGACAAGCGCCCACTCGGTATCGTTAACGCCGATAGTACGGACTGGCATACTTGCATATGACTATGTGTTCCGCAGTCAGTTTGAAGGCGGTGCGCCCAGCGTATTACCCTGCCGCTCTCAGCCTAGGCGGCATTTTCTGTGGGGATAGCCCGTAGGCAGGTCCTTCGCATTACTGTTTGTTATTAAGTTATGCTGTAATTATAGCACACTCCTAGAACTTGTCAAGGTTTCACTAGCAAAAAATGTAAGCATATAGTATAATAGTAAGAGTTTTAATTTACTTAATCGAAAGGAGCTGGAGCATATTGATTAAAAATAAATTTTGGCAAGGTCTATTTGCTATTACTATATCAGCTATCAGTCTCCTTATGCCTACAACTGCAAACGCTAAAAAATTGACTTTACTTTATATTCCCTTGGATAATCGTCCTGTTTGCCTTGATTATGTGAAGCAAACCATGGAAGCGGTTGATTGCAAAATCATCCTGCCTCCGGAAAAATTTATTGCTGACCACGACCGCAATGGCAATCCGGAAAAGATTGCAGAATGGCTGCAAACAAAGGCTCCTAAGGCCAATGCTGCCGTTATCAGCACGGACAGCCTGCTTTATGGCGGCCTTGTGGGTAGCCGCACCCATCATATTAGTCGCGTGCAGCTTGAGCAACGCCTGCAGCTTTTGCACAATTTAAAGGCTGTGCTGCCCATTAAGATTTATGCCTTTTCCACCATTATGCGTACCCCTAGAGCCAGCAGGGGCAGGGTTGAGCCCGCATATTATGACGAGCTAGGGCCAGCTATTTTTGCATATAGCGAGCTACTGGATAAAAAGGACCAAAGCAAGCTCACCCCTACCGAGCGCTTAAAAATGCAGGCCTTGGAGCGCAATCTGCCCAAGGCAGAGCTGAGTGATTGGCTCACTCGGCGCAATTTAAATCTAGCCATGAATAAAGAGCTGACGCGCATGTCCCGTAATGGCAAGTTCCATTATTTGGCCATCGGCAAGGACGATAATGCGCCCCTTTCGGCGACCCATATGGAAGCAAGGCAGCTTAGTATGAATACCTTTGATATGCCACCTACCAGCTTTCAAATTTTAGATGGCGTGGACCAGCTGGGCCTGCTGCTTTTAGTGCGTGCCTATAATGAAGCCTTGGGGCACCAGCCTTTAATTCACGCCCTGTACAGCCCCGGCGTCGGCCCGGGCACACTCCCCCAATACAGCGATGCACGCCTTCAGGATTCCGTTCCCCAGCAAATCACCGCCGTCGGGGCGAAGCTAGCTCCCTCAGCTCAGGGCGCTGACCTTATTTTGGCACTGAATACCCCCGCCGATGGCCAGGTCAAGGACTCCACTGCGGATGATAACCAGCCCTTCGCCTCCGCTGCCAACAAAGAATTTGTTGGCACTTTAGAGCAGCTCTTGCAGGGCAGCACCCCCGTTTCTCTAGCAGATATTAGCTATTCCAATGGGGCGGACAACGGCTTTATGAATCTATTGGCTCGCAGCCCGCTGGCGCCGCGCCTAGCCGCCTACAACGGCTGGAACACTGCGGATAACGCGGTGGGCTACGCCATTGCCCAAGGGCTTTTAGCCCGGGCAATGAAGGGCGACGCCCACCAGCGGCTTTTGCGCCAGCGCCTTATTGACGACTGGTACTACCAAAGCAATGCTCGTCGCTTGGTCAGCGACGAGCTGGAGAAGCATAATCGCGAAGATATGAAGTACGAGCTTGCTGAAGCACAAAAGCCCGTGCTAGATTTTGTTACTGGCCAGTGCCAACGCATGGTCAACCAATACGCTTTAACTAAGGGTACCCGCTTCAAGCTGGAGTTTCCTTGGAATAGACTTTTTGAGGTTGATGTAGAAATAGAAAAATAGGGGCGAGTGTTATATAGCTTTCTGCTTCTGCATCGCTTAGATGTAGCTTCCCGTAACGAAACGTTACAAGAAACGGTTGTTTGTAATAAATAAGCATAAAAAAAGGAGATAGGCCTTGCACCTATCTCCTTTACTTTTTATGCACTTAATCCTGCTTACCCTTTTGCATAATACGCTCCAGCTCCTGCATAAAGTTTTTCACATCCGCAAACTGACGGTATACGGAAGCAAAGCGTACATAAGCAATTTGGTCTGTTTCTTCCAAATGCTGCATTACAAGCTCGCCAATGCGGGTGCTTTCGACCTCGCTTTCGCCATTCATGCGCAGCTCGCGCTCCACACTGTCGGCGATTTCCTGCACCCTTTCGTAGGGAACGGGACGTTTTTCAAAGGCCTTGAGTAAGCCGCCCAAAAGCTTTTTAGAGTCAAACAGCTCTCTGCGCCCATCCTTTTTGCTTACAACAAGAGGAGTTTCCTCATATTTTTCGTAGGTCGTAAAACGTCGCCCACAGTCGGGACACTCCCGCCGCCTCCGGATGGAGGTTCCATCCTCCACAGCGCGGCTATCTATAACTCGACTATCTCGGTATGAGCAAAATGGACACTTCATACTGTTTTCCTCCTAAGGGTCAATCAAGGCAAGCTTCTTATCTGCGCAGCCAGGGCGGAATTTCGTTGCCGCCATTAAAGCCAGTAATCACGCCGGATGCAGGTCTTTTTTCTGCTTCAGGGCTCTTAATGGTGGTTGCATTCTTCAAGGTAGGATTCTTTCTTTCAAAGCCGGTAGCAATAACAGTTACACGGATTTCGTCCTCCAAGGCTTCGTCAATAACCGCACCAAAGATAATATTGGCGTTGGGGTCCACAGCCTCGGTAATAATCTGGGACGCTTCGGTAACGTCAAACAGGCTCAGCTCCTTGCCACCTGTGATATTGAACAATACGCCCATAGCGCCTTCAATGGAAGCCTCCAAGAGCGGGCTCTTAATAGCAGCCTCGGCAGCAGCCTTAGCACCGCCCTCGCCCTTAGCAGTACCAATGCCCATCAAAGCACTGCCAGCGTTGCTCATAATGGTCTTTACGTCCGCAAAGTCCGCATTAATCAGGCCCGGTACACCAATCAAGTCAGAAATACCCTGCACGCCTTGACGCAGCACGTCATCGGCAATGCGGAAGGCATCCAGCATGGAGGTGCGACGATCAATAACCTGCAGCAAACGGTCATTGGGAATGGTGATCAGGGTATCAACCTTTTCTTTAAGCTTCACAATGCCATTTTCGGCTTGGTTCATACGACGACGACCTTCAAACATAAAGGGCTTGGTTACAACGCCAACGGTCAAAGCACCAACCTCTTTAGCGCATTCAGCTACTACATGAGCAGCACCGGTGCCGGTGCCACCGCCCATACCGGCGGTTACAAAAACCATGTCCGCACCCTTTAATGCTTCCACGATTTGCTCACGGGATTCCTCGCAGGCTTTTTCGCCAATTTCCGGGTTGGCACCAGCGCCAAGGCCCTTGGTCAGCTTTTCGCCAATTTGGATTTTGTTTTCAGCCTTGGATAAAAGCAAGGCTTGGGCATCGCAGTTCACAGCAATAAACTCCACGCCGCGAACACCAGCCGCAATCATTCTGTTGACAGCATTATTGCCGCCACCGCCAACACCAATTACTTTAATATTGGCAAGGTTTTCAAAGGTAGTTTCCACATCATCAAACATATTTTACGTCCCCCTTAAATATTGGGTATGATCATTGATAAACATCCAGATTTAGTATTCTTCCACATCAAAGGTCATTTTTCCTGCTAATCGGAAAAAATTATTTTCCCATATACAATCTGCGAATGACACCAATATTTTGGAAGATACGCATGCCAAAAATCAGAATAGCCACCATGTATAAATCTATGCCAATCATATTGCCCGCATAGCATAAAAAGGCAGCCAGAATACCGTTAATAAAGAAGCCGGAGATAAAGACCTCCGTATCATAATTGCTTGCCATGGAAGCACGAATACCGCCCAGCACAGCGTCAAGGCCCGCCATCACAGCCACTGCCAAAAGCCGTGCATATTCCGGAGGAATACTATAGGGACAATAAATGCCGGCGATTACACCGATAACAAGGCCTATTATTGCAGCATAAATCATTTTGCTTCCTCCTTGGCGGCAACACTGGTTGCGTATTCAAAATTACGCGGCGCCTTTAAGGCAGGGATGTGCACCTTGTCCTCAGACT
Source organism: Phascolarctobacterium sp. (assembly GCA_051866495.1). GTDB lineage: Bacteria > Bacillota > Negativicutes > Acidaminococcales > Acidaminococcaceae > Phascolarctobacterium_A. The sequence goes on from JBJDXD010000074.1 coordinate 12,525, forward strand.
TGATTTTTACTTGTATACCCCAAAACTCAAAGGTTTCGACCACGCCACCTCTTAGGCGCAGGGCACTGGTCAAGGTTTTGGGTGCGCCGATGGCTTTGATTACATAGGGAGGAGCACTGCGCACGTTGTTTACAGAGACCGTGGGGCCTGCACAGCGAACCTCGCTCATGGCAACAATGCGTTGGTCATTTATGGAGATGGCCTCGGCACCAGCGGCCCGCAGTTCATTGAGCACACGCAGTAAATCCTCATCATGTATGATGTAAAGATTGGGATTTTCGTTGGCTTTTTTAGGAATATTACTGTCGTCCAGCACTATTTCGATACCGGCTCCTTCAACATCCGTGGTACCTGCCAAAAGCTGCAAGCGCTCCTGGCCATGGTCCCTAGCCCTATCAGCACCTTTTTTGCGTAGCTCGTTGATTTCCTGCAGCAGCTGCTTGTTTTCTGTCTCCATAACCTTCAAGCGCTCGGACAAATCCTCAACCCTGTCCATACGAATGGTCCTTTGCTGCACCGTGACCTTATACTGTACGGATAGCATAAAGCCTAAAACCATGAATACGATGGCAATCAAAATCTTGCCCTGTAAATCCATAGTAAAAATTTTCTTCATTCTTCCACCCTCATTTTTTATCTTTTTTAGGTATCAGCTTAATGTATGGTTTAGCAAAGGTTAAATCAATATATTCAGCCCTGATATTTTTATTCTTTATTTCCCCAAAGACTGTCATAAATAAAGTGGCCTTTTCAGGCAATTTTTCAACGGGACCAAGGAGGATTGGAAAGCTGTTGCGCAATCTCAGCTTTACCTCTTGGCGATTATCGATGGCTATTTCGGCTATTCTATCCCTAGCCTCGCCGCTAAGCTGCTGCAAAAATTCTAGGATGTAGATAACGTTTTGATTATCCACCTTATCGCCTAAAAAAACATTGCCGCATTTTGCTCCGGCCAAAACCGGTGCCTTGGCATCGGGGATGCTGGTGGTAACATTCATGATAAGGCCATTATAGTCCAGCTGCAAATAGCTTCGATAGGAGTTGGCAACATAGAGGGCGGGCTCTCGTTCCTCTACATAAACCTCGTAGTTTGTGGGCCAATGGTAGTCAATCCGCGGATTTTGGAAGCGTATATCGTGCTTGAGCGCATCCAAAAGACGACTACGGCTCACGTTAAAGAAGTTGAAGGGGGGATTAGAGCCACCAAGCTCAATGGCTTCTTTTTCACTTAAAAGGCTGGAGCCGTGGATGGTGATGGTGCCAATGGCAAGGCCCGGTTGGTGAATGTAGTTCCAGCCATAGTTAAGCCCATAGCCAAGCAGCAGGATGGCCACAAGGCGGCCCAGAAAGCGCAAGCGCCTGCGCCTTTTGTGCTGACGCAGTCTTTCCTGCATGGTTGCCATTGCCCCGCCTCCCTTCGTTGTTTTATAAACAAACTTTATGATAAATCTGTCTTTAAAAAATCCATAATTTAGCTTATGGTTAAATTATTGCTAAACATAATAATTGATTAATCAGAGAGCTTATGATTAAAATAATATTCATATCGTTACGCTCAGGAAAAATTTTCACGCTTATTTCGTGAGGAACAATTGCGAAGCTGCGGTGTCCTATCTGTTCGCAAAAAGCTTTAGGCTTGCGAAACCTTGCTTCTATTGTTCCAATCACTCATAAGCTAAAATTTTTATTCGCTTCACGGTATAAACATTATTTAATCATACTCTTTCTATCTTGACAATAATTCAACAATATTTTTAGCAAAATAGTCTATATTACTTCGCGCTTAACAAGATTCTTTCACATAAATCCGGGAAGCTAATGCCCACTGCGGCAGCTGCCTTGGGCACAAGGCTGGTGGCAGTCATGCCGGGAACAGTGTTGGCCTCAAGCACATAGCCTTGATTATGCTCGTCTAACATCACATCAATGCGGGATACACCGCTCAGCCCCAAAACCTTATAGGCTGCAATCGCCAATTTTTGCACATGGGCAGTAACCTCGTCCCCCAAAGGAGCCGGGCAATGATAGTCCGTTGCACCCTTGGTATATTTAGAATGGAAATCATAAGCACCACTGTGAGGCGCAATCCAAATCACGGGCAGGGGCTTAATTTCACCCTTTTCCTCCATCAGCGCAACAGTGAGCTCCTTACCCTTGATGCATTCCTCAACCAGCACATTTTCAGAATAAGAAAAGGCTTCCTTTAAAGCAGGCTCAATGCCCTCAGCTTCCTTAGGAATAACAACACCAATGCTGGAGCCCTGAGTAGCGGCTTTAATTACCACGGGCAGGCCAAAGGCCTCCAAGATATGCGCCTTGATGGCTGCCAAGTCCCCTGCCTCACGCTTATTGATAATCAGGCAACGGGGAGTGGAAACACCTGCGGACTGCAAATAACGCTTGGTAGCAGATTTATCCATGCTCACAGCGCTTGCTAAAACGCCACAGCCGGTATAGGGAATGCCTGCGGCCTCTAAAATACTCTGCAAGCGTCCATCCTCACCGTATTTACCATGCACAGCATTGAAAACAACCTTGGCATTCATAGCATGCAGGGTAGTGATTAAGCGATCGGGAACAAGCTCCACTTCCTTAGCATTATAGCCCTTCTCCCTTAAGGCAGCGGCAATAGCACCACCAGTAACGCGGGAAATTTCTGCTTCGGAGGAAGGTCCACCCAAAACAACGGCAACAACATCGCTTTTTTTAATCATTTGCATTACGCTCCAATTCTCTAACTAATTCCTCGCCGATTTTAAAAACATCACCGGCGCCAATAGTCATAATTAAATCGCCAGACTGAGCCTTAGCCTGCAAATATTCCTCTGCTTTAGCAAGACGGGGGACGTATTGCACGTTTTGGCCGGTGGCTTTTTGAATCCCCTCTGCCAGCTTGGCACTGCTTACGCCGGCAATGGGGTCCTCGCCTGCGGAATATACATCCACAATAATAAGCTCGTCGCAGCCCTTAAAGCATTGGCAGAACTCGTCAAACAATAGCTTGGTACGAGTGTAGCGGTGGGGCTGGAACACGCATAAAAGGCGCTCCGGCTTGGTCTGCAACGCAGCCTTAATGGTTACGCCGATTTCCGTGGGGTGGTGGGCGTAATCATCCACAACCCACACGCCATTAACCTTGCCCTTGGTCTCAAAGCGACGCTTGGCACCGCCAAATTTCTTCAAGGAGGCTAGGATTTTTTCTGTAGCAATGCCCATTTCCCTTGCTGCCGCAAAGGCACCCATGGAGTTAAGCACATTATGACTACCGGGCACAACTAAATGCACCTCGGTTAAAAATTCATCTTGAAAATACAATGCATAGGTGGTGCCATCCTCACCATAGGTAATATTCTTGGCAATGTAATCAGCATTTTCGCCTTCAAAGCCATAGGTCAGCACATCCTTGTCTGTTTCCTTGGCTAAGCGGCATACCTTGGGATTATCGGCGCACAAAATAGCCTTGCCGCCCTCTTTGATATTTCCCAAAAATTGCTTAAAGGCTTGATAGATATTTTCTTCCGTACCATAATGGTCCAGATGGTCGTCTTCAATATTCGTTACTACAGCTAAATGGGGATAAAACTTGAGGAAAGAGCCATCGCTCTCGTCGGCTTCGGCTACCACAAAGGGGCCAGCACCATTTAAAGCGTTGCCGCCAAGGCTAGCTACCTCGCCACCGATAACCACAGTGGGGTCCACGCCGCTTTCTGCAGCAATGCAGGAAATCATGGCGCTGGTAGTGGTTTTGCCATGGGCACCCGCTACAGCCACACCTTGAGCGTTATTTAAAAGCGCTGCCAAAACATCACTGCGGTGCAGCACGGGAAGCCCCTTTCTTTGTGCTGCCACTAGCTCCGGATTGTTGGCATGAATAGCAGTGGAAATAACCACTGCATCGGCATCATCAACCTGACAAGCGTCATGGCCCATGTAGACCATGGCACCCTCCTCCGCTAAATGTGCGGACATGTGACCAGCGTTCAAATCAGAGCCACTCACATCGTAACCACGTTTAATCAGCACATAGGCCAATGCACTCATACCAGCGCCGCCGATGCCGATAAAATGTATATTATGTAGATTAGCTAACTTGTTCTCAGCCACAGAACACCCTCCCTATTTTTTAATCAGAGCCAATGCCTCTTTGGCAATATTCTCTGCTGCCTGCGGCTTACCCAAGCTTTTGGCTGCCGCCTGCATCTTCTCCAATTCCTTAGCATGTAAAAGCAGATGCTCAATGGCCTCCAAAATACGCTCGCCGTTGAGCTCCTTGTCTAAAATAACTCTTGCTGCACCCTTAGCCTCCACCGCTCTGGCATTAAACTCCTGATGGTTTGCCGTTGCGTAGGGATAGGGGATAAGAACTGATGGAACGCCTTTGGCCATCAGCTCTGCCAGGCCGATTGCACCGGCCCTGAAGACTGCTAAATCCGCAGCTGCTAAAGCTACGGGCATATTATGCAGATAGGGCTTCACGATGATATTATCACCCACACCGCCCCGCTTTTTAAGCTCCTGCATATATTTTTCATAATTCACATCACCAGTAGCGTGGAGCACCTGCACCTCCTGCCTACCTGAAAGGGCCAGCTCCGCTTCCAGCATAGCCGTGTTGATGCTGCGCGCACCACGGCTACCGCCCGATACCAGCACTGTTTTCTTCTCCGGGTCCAGCCCCAGCTCCATTAGCGCCGACAGGCGCTCATGCTCAAGGATTTCGGTACGAATGGGGTTACCGGAATAAACCAATTCCGCCTTACCTGGGAAATACTTGGCAGCCTCCTTGTAGCCCAAGAAAACCTTGCGCACATACCGTGACAGAATCTTGTTGGTGACACCGGGCATGGCATTTTGCTCTTGAATGCAGCAGGGAATGCCATAAAGTGCCGCCATGAACACTATGGGTCCACAAACATAGCCGCCGGTACCGATTACTAAATCCGGCTTCTCCTTTTTGACAATCTGCCACGCATCGTACAAGCCCTCAAAAAGCTTGCCCACACTGCGCAGAGTGTCAAGGCTCAGGCTGCGTTTGAAGCCCGCTACCTCTATGAATTTTAAAGGGTAGCCATAACGGGGAATGATGTCCTTCTCCAGACCCTGCTTGGTCCCTACAAAGCTAATATCCGCCTCGGGACAAAGCCTTTTGATTTGGTCCGCAATGGTCAGAGCAGGATAGATATGTCCTCCGGTGCCCCCACCGGATAGAATGACCTTCACTTTGCTTCCTCCTCCCTTTACTCGGGCAGAGCGTTCACCAACTCTTTAAAATAACGTCCGCGCTCAGGGTAGTTTTTAAACATATCATAGGACGAGCAAGCAGGCGATAGCAAAACCACCTGTGGTTCTTGAGCCATGGCATAAGCCTTTTGCACCGCATCCTCAAAGGAAGCAGCCATAAGAATGTTTTGCACGCCGGCAGCCTGTGCCGCCTTAGCAAAGCGCTCCTTGGCCTCGCCCAAAAGAATCAGGGCATCGCATTTTTCCTTGACTAGGGCCATCATGGGCTCCAGCTCCGTCAGCTTGTCATGCCCTCCTGCCAAAAGCACAATGTGTCCCTTACTAAAGGCCTCCAAGGCTTTGATAGCTGAATCCGTATTCGTAGCCTTAGAATCGTTATAATAAGGCACACCCTTAATCGTGCGCACATATTCTAAGCGATGCTCAATGCTTTTGAAATTACGCAGTACATCAGCCATCTCCTCAATGGGAACATGAGCAAAATAACCACAGGCAATGGCAGCCAACACATTTTCTTCGTTATGCCCACCAAAAAGCTGCAGCTCGTCTATATTACAAACAACTCTTGTTGTATCATTCCATTTTATCACAAAATTGCCGTTTTGTATAAAAATTCCTTCTTGTAAAATATTTTTTCTACTAAAAAAGCAAATTGTGCCCGAGCTTTCCTTAGCCCAGCTTCTAACCTCAGGGTCATCATAATTGAGGACAGTGACCTGCCCCATGCTTTGATGACGGAAAATATTCTTTTTAGCTGCACCATAAGCAGCCATGGTGTGATGACGTTCAAGATGGTCCGGCGTCAAATTGAGCACCACAGCAATATCCGGACGGAAGGTGGTCACCTTTTCCAGCTGAAAGCTGCTCAGCTCCGCCGCCATCCAAGCATTCTCAGGCAAGCCGTTAACCTCTTTAGAAAGAGCTAAGCCGATATTGCCGCCTACAGCGCTGGGGACGGGCAAACGCTTAAACATTTCGCCCACAATGGATGTGGTCGTGGTCTTGCCATTGGTGCCGGTGATGGCCGCCATATGTCCATCATAAAGCCTGTAGGCCAGCTCCACCTCGCTGATTACTTCTACGCCGCTCACTGCTTCAGCAAGCAGTACATTCATATTATCGCAGGGTACGCCGGGCGATAGCACCAGCATTCCCGCATTACTCAGGATTTGGATAAAGGCTTCTTCACCGATGACTAAATCACCGCCCACAGCCTTAAGGGCCGCCAGCAAAGCAGGTTCGATGGTGCAGGGCTTGTCGTTATACAAAAAAACCTTTTGGCCATGCTCCGCCAGCACCTCGGCTGCTCCGCAGCCGCTAATGCCAGCACCATATACAATTACAGATTTATCCGTCTCATTCGATGTGTCCACCATAATCTGTGCCTCCTATAAAACTGCTGCCAACCACAACCACAAGCCCACAGCGGACAGCAGCAAGCTTACTAAAGTAAAGACGCGCACTACCTTAACCTCGTTCCAGCCGCCTAATTCAAAGTGATGATGCAGCGGAGACATGCGGAAAATGCGTTTACCACCGGTCAGGCGGAAATAAGTTACCTGGATGATAACACTCATGGCCTCGGCTACATATACGCCGCCGATAATCACCAAAAGCAGCTCCGTATTGGTTAAAAGAGCCAGGGCGGCAACGCCGCCACCCAAGGCTAAGCTGCCGGTATCGCCCATGAAAACCTGGGCCGGATGACGATTAAAGAGCAAAAAGCCTAAGCAAGCACCCGTGAGGCCTAGGGCAAAGCCACTCACGTCCAGCATACCCTGCATATAAGCAATGAAGGCATAAGCCAAGGTTACGGGCACACTGACAAAGGAAACCAGGCCGTCCAAGCCATCGGTTAGATTGACCGCATTGGTGGTGCCAACTAAAAGGATGAAGGCCAAAGCATAATACAGCCAACCAAAATCAAAGGTTATATTTACTAAAGGTATCCAAAGACTGGTATTTCGCAGATGGGTTTCCGCAAAATAAACATAGGCTCCGGCCAAAATAAATTGCAGCAAAAATTTTTGCTTAGCGGTTAAGCCTAAATTGCGCTTCATGACAACCTTGATATAGTCGTCGATAAAGCCAATCAGCGCATGACCCAAGGTTAACACCAAAGCAATCATAATATGGGGAGTAAAGCGTCCCCAAAACAGGGAAGCTACCAAAGCAGCCAGCATCATTAGACCGCCCATGGTGGGAGTGCCGCTTTTTTTCATATGGCTGGCAGGTCCACATTCACGGATGGACTGCCCAAATTTTAATTTATGGAGATACGGAATCAGCACAGGGCCGATAATGGCACACACAATAAAAGCGGTGACCGGAATTAGAGCTAGCTTTAACATTCTTTTCCCCTCACAAAATTATTTTATTTAAACATTTCTAGCATTTTGCCAACCTGCATGGAGTTAGAGCCCTTTAAGAGGATGATATCCCCTGCATCGGCCATAAAGCGCAGGTTATCAGCCGCCTCTTGGCGACTAGCGCAGTGGAAGGTTTTGCCGCCGAGCTTAGAGACCTCATCAGAAATATAGGCTGCGTCCTTGCCATAGGTCAGCACATAGTCCACGCCATATTCCACTGCCCACTTGCCCACGCGACGATGAGCGTCCTCGCTGATATTGCCCAGCTCCAGCATATCGGCCAATACGGCAATGGTGCGGCCCTTGCCATGGTTGGCCTTTTTAGCCTCCGCCAGAGTTTTTAGAGCAGCCTCCATGGAGGCAGGGCTGGCATTGTAAGCATCGTTGATAAAGGTAATATCGCCAATATAAATTATTTCCTGACGGCTGCCAGTGAGACGGGCAGTGGCCAGTGCCTTGGCGCTGGCTTCCATGTCCACGCCGTAGCAAGCAGCACCAGCGATGGCAGAAAGGGCGTTGTACACATTGTGCTCACCTATGAGCTGCAAGCGTACCTTGACGCTCCTGCCCGTTGCTTTTTCTGTGCAGATGAAGGTGGTGCCCATGGCAGAGGTGGCGATTTCGCTGCCGCGATAATCGCAGTTTTCGCCTAGGCCAAAGTAAACAACCTTAGCCTTGGTCAAGGCAGCAGCCTTCACTACATATTCGTTGTCACCGTTAAGGACGGCGAAGCCGTCCGCTGGCAGGTCCACAACGATTTCGCTCTTAGCCTTGCCAATATTTTCCATGCTGCCCAAAAGCTCCATGTGGGTTTCACCCACATTGGTAATCAAGCCGCTATCGGGCTCGGCAATCTCACATAGCTCCGCGATTTGTCCCAAACCGCGCATGCCCATTTCCACAACCGCGATATCGGTATCCGGCTGAATGGAAAGCAACGTTTTGGGCAGACCAATTTCGTTATTAAAATTGCCCTGGGTTTTGACTACCTTATATTTAGCGCTCAAGCAGGCTGCCAGCAAATCCTTAGTAGAGGTTTTACCATTAGAGCCGGTGATAGCAAAGACCTTCAGGTCCTTTTGCTTGCGTCTGTAAGCACGGGCCATGGCTTGATAAGCCTTCAAGGTATCCTCTACCTTGAATACTGCAACGCCAGCGGGCAGCGGCTCGATATCGTGGGAAATAACTACGCCCGCAGCTCCCAATTCCACTGCCTTGGCACAATAATCATGACCATCAAAATTGCCACCCTTTAAGGCTACAAAAAGCTCTCCGGGTTGCACGGCACGGGAGTCAGTGGTTATGCCGGTAAAGGCAAAATCCTCGCGCTCAGCGCCTGTTGCTGCTATAACTTCACTGGCCTTTAGCATTTTTTATCACTCCAATATTCCAGCACAACTTCTTTATCATCAAAATGGATGGTTCTATCCTTCAAAATCTGGTAATTTTCGTGTCCCTTACCAGCAATCATAATCACATCCTCTGCTGCGGCATGAGCTAAAGCAAAGTGAATAGCTTCCCTTCTGTCGGAGAGACGGAAAACCTCCTTGCCCTCAGGCACAGCTTTAAGAGCAGCAAAAATTTCGTCAATAATCAGCTCCGGATCCTCGGTACGGGGATTGTCGCTGGTTACCACAACCTTATCAGCCAGCTGCAGGGCCAAGCCACCCATGATGGGGCGTTTTTTATTATCTCTGTCACCACCGCAGCCAAATACTACCCACAGCTTGCCACGAGTGATGGAACGAGCCGTATTCAGCACGTTTTCTAAGCCATCGGGAGTATGAGCATAATCCACAATAACGGTGTAGGGCTGGCCAGCTTCCACCAATTGGAAGCGTCCGGGCACGCCATCAAAGCCATCCAGCACGGAAATGATAAGCTCCTTGCTAATCTTTTCGGACAGCATAGCAGCCACAGCACCCATTACATTATAGACATTAAATTCGCCGGTAATCTTGAGCTCCAAATCCATTTCGCCAACAGGGGTTGCCAAGGCCAGCTGCATATGCTTAGGAGCTACAGTAAAGCTCAAGGGATAAATATCGTTTTCCCTGCCCTTGCCATAGGTCAACACCTTAGCCTTAGTGCGCGCCTTAATGATGGCAGAGCTGGGGTCATCCGTATTAAACACAGCATTTTTATTAGGCTTCTCACCATCAGTGAGCTGCTCAAAAAGTAAGCTTTTGGCATCACGATAGTTTTCCATGGTCTTATGAAAATCCAAATGGTCCTGGGTAATATTGGTTAAAACAGCACAATCATATTCAATGCCTGCCACACGCTTTAAGGCCAAAGCATGGCTGGAAACCTCCATTACGCAATAATCACAGCCAGCGCAAACCATGGCATACAAAGCCTTTTGCAAATCGACCACATCGGGAGTGGTGTTATGGCTAACTGTTTCTTCGTCCTCAATCATGATATTGATGGTACCGATGAGGCCCACCTTATAGCCTGCTTTACGCAGAATCAAACGAATTATATTCGTGGTAGTAGTTTTGCCATTGGTGCCGGTTACACCAATCATGCGCATGGTTTTGCCAGGATAATCGTAAAAATAGGGCGTAACGATTTCCATAGCACTGCGAGTATCAGCCACTACTATCAAGGTGATACCTGCAGGGATTTGCTCCGGCACTTCTTCAACCAAAGCTGCCACGGCACCCTTTTGAGCTGCCATGGGCAAAAATTTATGACCATCAACGGTTGCACCCCTCAGGGCGATAAATAGACTGCCTGCTAAAGCAGCGCGAGAATCCGCAGTAATATCGGTAATAATCTTATCCGTGCTGCCCAAAACCTTGGCCTCGGGCAATAAATTAAGGAGAGAAGCTAAACTCTTTTCCATGCGAGAAACCTCCTAAATTGAAATGGCAGCCAAAGTGGCTGCCTCCCCCAAAATCATATCAAATTATATCACAAAACGCTGCTTCTGGCTATGCTTATTTCGCTGCAACAGCCAAAGAGTTTATATTATTTTTTTGTCCTAAGGATTGAACATAGATATTATTACGAGCAACGCTCATACCCAAATTTTGTTCAGCCAAGCCGATAATACGCTCCGGCCCCTTAAGCTGTTCAACTTCGATTTTTAGCTCATTATTTTTGTTAATGAGCATGCTTTCCTGCTTGCGCAGGCTTACCAGATGACTACCGTGGGTGACCATAGCCTCGCTACGCACTACACTGAGTAAATAGGTAGCCAGAACCGCAACTGCAAAAATCATAAAACGATTCCGCAGCCTGCGATATGGGTCTGTATCAATTTGCTTTTGTTGCCTAGGCTGCTCCACCTCTTGGTATTCGCGCTCTTCCCAAGCATAATTATCATATTTTCTGGCTAACATTTACTACACAACCTTTTATAACTTAATAGCATAACGCAATCTGGCACTGCGGGAACGGGGATTTTCCTCCACCTCGGCAGCTGACGGTACCATATTGCCCGCTTTTTTCAAAAGCGGCTTTTTGCCACACACACACACTGGCAGTTGGGGCGGACAGGTGCAGCCCTTTACTAGCTTGGCAAAGGTTTGCTTAATAATTCTGTCCTCTAAGGAATGGAAGGTGATGACGCCAATGCGTCCACCGCTCTTTAAACGCTCCACGGCTGCTTCCATAGTATCTGCTAAAATTCCCAGCTCATTATTCACTTCAATGCGAATTGCCTGAAAGGTGCGTTTAGCAGGATGGGGTCCGTCAATGCGTGCCCCCTTAGGAATGGCCTTCTTAATTACATCCACCAGTTCAAAGGTGGTTGTTAAGGGCTTTTCCTTGCGAGCAGCCACAATAAACTGGGCGATACGCTTGCTCCAGCGCTCTTCGCCATATTTATGAATGATGTCCGCTAATTCTTCTTCTTTATAATTATTGACCACATAAGCGGCGTCCAGCTTGGCCTCCTGGTTCATGCGCATGTCCAGCGGCCCGTTATGCATATAGCTAAAACCCCGCTCCGGACAATCCAGTTGGTAGCTGGAGACGCCCAAGTCAAAAAATATACCATCAATTTTTTCGATCCCCAGCTCGTCTAAAACCTGAGCAAAATTTTTGAAATTGGATTTAGCAACCTTGGTTTGACAGGGAAATTTACCCAACAGGCGCTCAGAAGCCACCTTGATGGCGTCCTCATCCTGATCGATGCCTATGATTGTGCCCCCTGCCTCCAGCTGAGAAGCAAAGCCACAGGTATGTCCCGCGCCACCCATGGTGCAGTCCACATAGATGCCGTTTTTATCCGTAATGAGAAAAGCAACGCTCTCTTGTAGGAGGATGCTGGTATGCTTAAACTCCATCTTAGCCACCTCGTTTGCCTTAAATGCCCAAATCAGCTAATTGCTCAGCCAATTCGTTAACATCCTCAGCGCTTTCTTCGTTATAGGCAGCCCATCTTTGAGCATCCCAAATTTCGGCTCTGTTACCAACGCCCACAATAACCGCATCCTTTTCCAGACCGGCATGGCGACGCAAATTTACAGGCAGGAGCACGCGTCCTTGCTTATCACATTCGCCCTCGCAGGCACCACCAAAGAGAAAACGAGTAAAGTCACGGGCGGTTTTGCGACTCATGGGCAGAGCAGCCAATTTGGCCTCCACCTTGTGCCACTCCTCCATGTCGTAAACAAAAAGGCAACCATCGAGACCCTTGGTAATAATGAACTTACTACCCAAGGACTCGCGCAGCTTAGCAGGCATAGCAAGACGACCCTTGATGTCCAAGGTGTGTTCGTATTCACCTAAAAGCATAATGTCGCCCCCTTTTTACCCACTTTACTCCACTTTTCTCCATTATATCCTTATTTTGCTTCCATTGCAAGCCCCAAAAGCAAATTTATTAAGAATTACTAAAAATTTTCAGTAATTTTTTCGTCTGTATAGTTATCTTTTGCTTGCTCTCACTAATGCTAATAGCTTTAACTTAATCGCAGGGCAAAAAGGTGCTACCACTTTCTGTTACATTTTCTTTGCAAAAAATTTGCGTAACCCCTTTGGCTTTTTGCCCAGTAAATGCTATAATTAGATGGTACCGGTTTGAGTACCCACTATAAACTTCAAAGGAGAAATGCATAATGATTACTAAAGATACCGGCATTATTGAAGCCGTTCAAAACCATCCTGAAATCATCGAGGTTTTCGCTGAATACGGTCTGGGCTGCATAGGCTGCATGGCTGCTCATTTTGAAACCATAGGCCAAGGCGCTGGCGCTCATGGCATCGATGTTGACGCACTCATCGAAGATATCAATAAGGTTATTGCTGAACACGCTGAAAGCAAATAAGCTTTGGCTGCTGAAGCTGCAAAAAAATCACCCGAGCCTGACAAGGCTCGGGCTTTTTTATACAGAAAAACCGTGTGGGAAATTTCCCACACGGTTTTGTTATTTATTGATTTTGTAGATGGCGCATTATGGACAATATTATCGTACAGCTTCTGCGCAGCGTTTGCACAACGTCGGATGCTCGGCGTCAGTGCCAACCTCATCGCTGTAAATCCAGCAACGCTCGCACTTGTGGCCTTCAGCCGGCAGTACGGTGACCTTCAAGTCCTCGCGACCGGTTGCATCGGTGCCGCCAGCAACGCCCTCTACCAGAGTTGCTTGAGAAACGATGAGCAGGGTTGCCAGGTCTTTTTCTACGGACTTAAGGATGTCCAGAGCCTCGCCCTCAGCGTGCAGCTCAACCTTAGCGTCCAGGGAGTGACCAATCTTCTTAGCTTGACGAGCCAGCTCCAGCACCTTGGTGATTTCGCTGCGGATGCCAATGAAGTTATCCCACTTGGTTTCCAGTGCTTCGTCAATATATTCTTCCTTCACTTCCGGCCAAGGCAGCATTTGCACGGATTCAGGAGCATTAGCAGGCTTCTTCATGAACTGCCATACCTCTTCCATGGTGAAGCTCAGTACAGGAGTGAGCATTACCATCAAATCCATGAGGATTTCGTACATAGCAGTTTGAGCGCTGCGGCGTTCCTTGCTATCTGCTTTATAAGCATACAGACGATCCTTGATTATATCCAGATAGTAGCTGGACATTTCTACAGTGCAGAAGTTATGGATTGCATGGTACAGCACATGGAAATCATAGCTTTCGTAAGCTGCGGTAACTTCCTTCTTCAAAAGCTGCAGATGCATCAGGGCCCATTTATCCAGCTCCAGCATTTCTGCAAAGGGAACGGCGTCCTTAGCATAGTCAAAGTCATTGGTATTGCCCAAAATGTAACGGATGGTGTTACGAATCTTGCGGTATACCTCAGCCAATTGCTTCAGGATTTTCGGAGAGATACGGATATCAGCCTTATAATCAGAGGAAGCAGCCCACAGACGGATAATATCAGCACCATATTGCTTGATTACGTCCTGAGGAATGATAACATTACCCACTGATTTAGACATCTTGCGGCCTTCACCGTCAACAACATAGCCGTGAGTCAGCACGGATTTATAAGGTGCCTTGCCGGTTACAGCAACGGAGGTCAGCAGGGAGGATTGGAACCAGCCACGGTGTTGGTCGCTGCCCTCCAGATACATATCAACGGGCCAGCCCAGCTCCGGACGCTTAGCAGCTACTGCCATATGGGAGGAGCCGCTGTCAAACCAAACGTCCATGATATCGGTTTCCTTGTGGAAATGGTCATGACCGCATTTCGGGCATTTGGTGCCAGCGGGCAGTAGCTCTTCAGCGCTGTGAGCCCACCAAGCATCGCTGCCTTCTTTTTCAAACCAGTTAGCAACAGCATCGATAGTCTCTTCGTTAATCAGATGCTCGCCGCATTTATCGCAATAGAACACAGGAATGGGCACGCCCCAAACACGCTGACGGCTAATGCACCAGTCGTGACGGTCGCTAACCATGTTGTGAATACGTTGCTCGCCCCAGGAGGGAATCCATTTTACGTCGCTCGCAATAGCCTTCAATGCATCGTCACGGAAGCCATCAACGGAAGCAAACCATTGGGAGGTTGCGCGGAAGATGATGGGGTTCTTGCAGCGCCAGCAGTGTGCATATTGGTGCTTAATGTTTTCTTTGCCCAGGAGGCAGTTCAGCTCTGCCAAATATTTCAATACCGGAATATTCGCATCAAATACAAACATACCCTTGAATTGCTCACCAGCCTCAGCGGTCAGCTTGCCCTGCTCGTCAACGGGGCACAAGATGGGCAGCTTGTATTTCAAGCCGGTTTCAAAGTCCACATCACCATGACCAGGAGCGGTGTGTACGCAGCCGGTACCAGCTTCCAGAGTTACATAATCAGCCATAACTACCAGGGATTGACGATGGTTATATTCGGGGAAGGGATGCTCACATTCAGCATATTCCATTTCACGGCCCATGGTGGTGCCCAGGATGTTGCTCAAATCCTTATGGCATTTTTTGCCAACCTCTTCCAGCAAATCCTTAGCCATAAAGAGCACTTCGCCCTCGCACTCAACCCAAGCATATTCCAGATCCGGGTTCAGAGCTACAGCCACGTTTGCAGGAATGGTCCAGGGGGTGGTGGTCCAAATTACCATATAAGCTTTTTTGCCCTTAGCAGCCTCAGGAGTCTTGCCATTGTCCTTTACCAGGGGCATTTTTACGAAAATGGTAGGAGTCTTTTGCTCGCCGTATTCGATTTCTGCTTCAGCCAGAGCAGTTTCGCAATGGGGGCACCAGTAAACGGTCTTTTTGCCCTTATAGATATAGCCCTTGTTAGCCATGGAGCCGAAAACGCGAATTTGCTCAGCTTCAAAGCTATGGTGCAATGTTACATAGGGGTTATCCCAATCACCCAAAACGCCCAAACGCTTAAAGTCTTCGCGTTGGATATCAATCCAGTTCAGAGCGAAATCATGGCATTTGCCGCGCAGGGTCAGGATATCCAGCTCGTTGCGGTTCAGACCCAGCTCCTTGATGCAGGCATGCTCAATGGGCATACCATGGGTGTCCCAGCCGGGTACATAGGGAGTGTCAAAGCCTTGGGCATATTTATATTTAACAATGATGTCCTTTAAAATCTTGTTCAAAGCAGTGCCCATGTGAATTTTGCCGTTGGCATAGGGAGGGCCATCGTGCAGAACAAATTTAGGATGACCTGCATGCAGGGCTTGCTTCTTGTTATAAATATCGTTTTCCTGCCAGAATTTCAAAAAGTCGGGCTCGCGTTGGGGTAAGCCAGCGCGCATGGGAAATTCTGTTTCAGGCAGATTCAGTGTCTTACCATAATCCATTA
>JBJDXD010000074.1:28446-44434 GCA_051866495.1 Phascolarctobacterium sp.
GCGCGCATGGGAAATTCTGTTTCAGGCAGATTCAGTGTCTTACCATAATCCATTAGTCATAACCTCCAAAAATTAATATTTAATCCTAATGCAGTCGAGAAAGTACTAGATGCGAGGCGCGGCGACGACGGCGTATAAGAAATACTCCTAGGAGCCGCAACGAAGCAGATAGTGCTTTATCGGCTGCATAAAAAAAGCTCCGTCCTCAAGGGACGAAGCTTAAACATTACACTACTCCGTGGTACCACCCTCATGACAAAGCCTTAAAAAGCAGCTCTGCCACTCGTATGCGCTTTATCGGGCGCTCCCGTATGCAGCTACTATTTTCGCCACATCCACTCCCAAGTGATTTTCACCTGCTTTGCTCCCGACCGGGCTTCCACCATCCCCGACTCGCTTTAGCCACGCCACAAGCTACTGTCTTGTTCATCATGTTGCCTTATTAAAAAACTCATTTAATTATATATTAGTCTTCGCTAAAAGTCAACTAATGTGGCTAATTTTTAAGCACACCTAACTAAGCCTACAAAATGAAGACAAGCTATTTTTTCTCGTATTTAAAGCTAAAAATACCAAAGCCCTGACCCTGATTTAAATGGCTCACATCATTGAGACGAAAAATAGTGTGCTCGTGCCATTTATTGATGCCCAGCACCGTGACACTGGCAGGAGCGATGTCCACAGAATAATTGCATACCACCACCTTGGGCATATCCATTCCTAACCATTTAAAAATAATGTTCTGCAGGGTACCCTTGTGAGCTACAATTAAGAGATTCTCCTTTTCAACATCGGCACAGCTCCACAGGCCCTGCACATTGCGCTCGTAAAACTCCGTGCGGGTTTCCCCGCCGGGATAATTGCGATGGTGCAGCTCCTGCTCTGTGGCGGGCTTGCGAAAAATTTTCTTGGCCTCTTCCTCGGTCATGCCGGCAGCAATACCATTATTTTTCTCCCTCAAAAAGGGACAATACTCGATACTATCCTCTAGATGTAATGCTTTTGCTAAAATGCGTGCTGACTCTGCAGCTCTTTCCAAGTCACTAGCTAAAATGCGCAGCTTGTCCTTGCGTCCGGCAAAATCTCGCGCCAGCATGGCAGCTGCCGTCTCCAGCTGCGCTCTACCCTTTTCTGTGAGCACAGAGTTAGTCCAGCCCCCTGTCAGGTGCTGGGTGTGGTGGGTTGCTTCCCCATGTCGCACTAGGATGATCATTCAGCCCACCGCCTTATTCTTCCGCTTGCTTGGTGAAATTCTTCACCAGCTCCAGCTGTGTTTCTAGCAAATGCTGCATGTTCTTGCAATGCAGCAGGGATTTTTTCACTTGGTTTTCGTAGCTTTGCTGAGCTACGGAAGCGCGTGATTCTGCATCAAAAATAATCTTGCGGCTCTTTTCCTCTGCATCGCCCACAATTTGGCGATACTTAGTATTGGCCTCCAGCATCATCTTGCCTGCCTCGCTGCGAGCGTCATCCAAAAGCTTGTTGGCCTCGGCTGCCGCCGTATTGCCCCGCTTTTTACACAGATCCTCGGTGGTCAGGCGCAGCTTATCAGTTTCAATTTGCGCATTGCGACGCAGCTCGTCCACATAAGCCTTAGCCTCATCCCGCAGCTTATTGCATTCGACCATGGTCGCCTGCAGCATATTATCGGTTTTAACCTTGGTTTGATTATACAAATCCTCCGCATGAGCCATGGTTTCCTCATGCAGCTTTTTCGCTGCCACCTTGGCCTCGGCCAACTGCTGCTCGCATTTCACCGTGGTCTCCTGCTCCAGCAGAGCCGCCTTTTTCTCGCTAGCAGCCTTGACCTCGTCAGCAGTTTCCTGAGCCACAGTCAGCGTGCTCTGCATGGTTGCTTCCATTTGCTGATAATATTCCAGTTTGGAGCTTACTCTTTCGATGGTTTCCTTTTGCTGCAGATTATCCAGATAAAGATAATTATACTCCTTAATCAGCTCCTGCATAAATTTATCCACTTCAGCAGTTTCGTAGCCACGGAAGCCCTTAGAAAATGTTTTCTTTTTTAAATCCTCAGGAGTTAGCATGTTGTTTCCTCCCTCTTCTTAAATATAACGCTTCAGCGTAATGCTAATGCGCCCTTTTTTCGTTGTACCGCGAATTTCAGCCACTTCCACACGACCGCGCCCTCTGAAGGAAAGCACATCGCCCTCCTTCACAGGCTGGGCCGCCTTTTTGGCCTCCTGCCAATTCACCTTCACATTCAGGCTCTTGATTTCGTCCGCCATGCGGCTCCGGCTCACGCCGTAGCCTGCGGCAGCCACTGCATCCAAGCGCAAATCTGCTACCGTAGCATTGATAATCTTTACCTTTTCTTCCTTCTGCAGCAGTTCTTCCCTAGGGATTTCTGTTAGCGTCACTGGTGCAGCACCAATTTGCGTTAAATTGCCACTAAGGTAGTTAACCAAGGTTTTCTCAACCACAAATTGTGCGCCCTCTGGCACAAAGACAATATCCCCAAGCGCTTCGCGCTTGCAGCCTGTGCCCATAAAGGCACCTAAAATATCCCGATGGGACAAATCATAATAGCGTTTATCCCAAGCCGCCAAAAAGTAAGCCATCCCAAAATCTGGCTGACCGTAAAAATCCTCGGCCACAAAGGCCACCTTCACACGCTCGGCATTGGCAAAGCCTCCGTCCGCTTCAATTTTGACATTGTCAAAATTCGCGGCCACGATTTCGGCCACATTATAAGCGTGGGGGTCAAGGAATTCACTGACACGAAACTTGCAACTTTTATTGGCGCCCTCAGCCAAATCCAAAAGCTTGGCCGCCAGCTGCTCATCGCCGCTGGCTTTGAAATAACGTAAAATCTTTTCTCTATCTGCCATATATCTTTCCTATTTACTCTGGAGTTCCTGGCTGCGAGCCAGCACCGCCATCACGGCGTCATAAAAAGCGCCGCGCACGCCGTGGTTTTCCAAGGCGTGAATGCCAGCGATAGTAGTGCCGCCGGGGCTGGTTACCTGATCCCGCAGCTGGGCCGGATGCAGTCCGCTTTCCACGCACAGCTTGCCGCTGCCCGCCATGGTTTGAGCGGCCAGCTTGATAGCCAGTGCGCGAGGCAGGCCTGCCCGCACGCCTGCGTCTGCCAGAGCGTCGATAATCACAAAGCAATAGCCAGGGCCACAGCCGCTGATAGCGGTAATGGCCTCGATGGCCTTTTCGTCTACAAATTCAATCTGACCACAGCTGCTAAAAATCGCCGCTGCGTCAGCGCGCATAGCCTCGGTCACAGCCTCGTCGCAGCAAATCGCCGTCATGCCTGCGCCCACAGCCAAAGGAGTGTTGGGCATGGTGCGCACTACGGGCAAACCGGGCGCATAAGCATGCAGCTGCTCGATGCTTACGCTACCCATAATGGACAGCACCCAAGCACTAGGCTTTACATGGGCCATAAGCGCCGGAGTCAGCGCCACCGGCGCTACCTGAGGCTTAACTGCGAAAATTACCAGATCCGCCTCGGCCACAGCGGCCTGATTATCGGTCATGGCCTGCACACCATAGGTTGCCTTTAAATAATCGCAGCGCTTTTGGGTGCGGTTACCCACATAAATATCACCGGCAGCAATTAAGCCCCCGCCTAAAACACCCTTAATAATGGCTTCGGCCATAGCTCCACCACCGATAAAGGCGATTTTCTTCGCCTGTAAGCCTTTTACTTCTTCCAAGGCTGTTCCCCTCTTTCATCATACATTTCTTCGCCCGCATCTATATCTACATTTTTCGGAGCGCAAATCAAAATATCTCGGCCCAGCTTCTTCATGCTGCCGCCCAAGGCATAAATAGTGCCGCTGATAAAGTCCGTCATACGCTTAGCCAGCACGTTATCAGTACCCTTAAAGTTTACTACCACAGGCTCATTATTGCGCAGATAATCTGCAATCTTGGGAGAATCATCAAAGCTCACAGGCTCCAGCACAATCACATTTATCAGCTTATTAGCAACTGGCAAATTAATAGTGCGGCTGCCCATTTTATTGCTCTTTTCAGGCTTAGCCACAGGTGTAGCTGCCTTGGGACTCTTAAAGCTCAAAAAGGATTTTTTCTCTTTAGCCTCAGGAACAACCGGCTCCGGCATCTTCACAGGCTCCGGCTTAGGCGCAGGTGAAACCTCCTTTTTGCGAAACAAGGAGGGTCGCTCCACCTTTTCCGGTGCATTCTCCTTTGCCAAAGGCTTTTTTACCTCAAGCTCCTCGTCCAACAAATCGTCTTCTTCATCGTATAAGCTTAAGGCATCCATAATTTTGTCGATTAATTTCATATATTCACCAGCTTTGCATAAAAATTAGAACTTCAAATTATAATCACGTTGACCAAAAAGAGCTGTGCCCACGCGAACAACATTGGCACCCTCTTCAATAGCAATCATATAATCACTGCTCATGCCCATGGATAGCAAATCAACTTGGGGATACTTCTCCTTCAGGCGAACAAAAGCACGATAGCCTGCCGCAAAAACAGGACGGGTTTCCTCCACATCATCACATTTTTGCGCAATCACCATCAATCCGCGCAAGCGCACATTTTTATATGCGCCCAGCTTTGGCAGCAGAGCCAAATATTCATCACGCTCTAGGCCCGACTTTTGCTCCTCATGGGCAATATTTAGCTGCAGCAATATATCCTGCACCTTACCAATGCGAGCCGCCTCCTTATCCACAGCGGCCAAAAGATGCTCGCTATCCACGGATTCGATTAAATCAAAATGAGCTACAGCCTGGCGCGCCTTATTGGTCTGCAAGTGGCCAATCAAATGCCACAAACCCTGCTTACCAATAGCTTCCTGCTTATGCTTAGCCTCCTGCACCCGGTTTTCACCAATGTTCTGCAAGCCTAAGGCGATGCTTTCAGCGATGACCTCAGGCGGATGGTTTTTGGTAACGGCCACCAAAATTACGTCGTTGCCAGTGAGCAGATTCTTGTCCTTACGCTTAGCTAAAGCAGCCTGCATCTGCTGCTTTACTAGCTTTAAATTTTCAGCTAACACATTCCTTGCCTCCCACTCTCCAGCAAAAAGATTTATGGCAATGCTTCTGCTATATTTTTCAAATGCAAGAAGGGTATAAAACACCATTCTTATCATATTATTTTAGCATAATCCACAAACCTTGTCTATGTAAGCAGGCTAATTACTATAGCTACAGCAAAAAAATCTACTTTAAAAAGCAAGAACCCTGACTAGCAGCACCAGTCAGGGTTAAGCAAAACAGCAATTATTTAATTACGCCAATTTCTTTGTAGTATTTAGCAGCACCGGGATGCAGCGGCAGATTAGCAATATCCTTAACTGCGTCAGCAGGCTTCAAGCCCTTCAGGTTCTTTTGCGCCTTGCCCAGCTCGTCGATGTGCTCCCAGAAGGATTTGGTCAGCTGATAAACAGTATCCTCGCTCAAATCATGACGGCAAAACATAACCATCTTAATAGCAGAGGTTTGTACATCCTTGTCCTGATTGGGATAGGTCTTAGCAGGAATGGTATATTTTGCATACCAGGGATATTTAGCCTGCAGAGCAGCGATGGTCTTATCATCAATATCTACCAAATGGCAGCCAGCGGTCAAGGCTTGGGATACAGCTGCAGCCGGAGCTCCGGACATAATCCAAGCACCATCCAGAGTGCCGTTTTGCAGCATATCAGCAGCAGGTCCAAAGGCGATTAATTCGGTTTTAATATCTTGGGGGAAGTTCATACCCACAGTGGTAAAATGGTTTTGGCATTCGTTGTAAACGGAGGAGCCTGCAGCTGCAACTGCAAAATGCTTGCCCTTTACATCAGCCAAGGTTTTGATACCGGATTTGTTGGTGGCAACAACCTGGTTAGGGTTCATGTATAAGCCGCCGATAACCTTCAAATCCTTGTAGGCATGGCCCTTGAAGCTATCGGTACCATTCAAGCATTGCAGCACGTTGGAGCTAATAGCAATGGATACTTGAGCTTCGTTGTTGGAAACCATGTTCAGGTTAGCAATGCCGCCTGCGGATGCTTGGCTAGCAGCTTGAATACCGGGCACGTTTTTGGTCCAGTTGTTGGTGATAGCTGCGCCAACAGCGTAGAGGGCGCCGGAAGCACCAGCGGTGGGGAAATTAATCTTGACGATTTTGGCAGGAGCCTTAGCAGCTTCCTTCTTTTCGCCGCCACAGCCAGCTACTACGCCAGCTAACATGGTTACAGCCAATGCTGCACATGCAAGACGTTTCAATGCGGAAAATGTTTTCATGTTTTTCTCTCCCTTATATAAATATTTTTATAAATTGAGAAATTCGTAATAAGTAATCATCATGCTCGCAAGTGATTTTCAAACGAGTCACCAAATTATGCAAGTGCCGCGCAGGCTGCAGAATTTGTGCAGGGAGTTGTCCCTTTGGGGCTTAACGCAAATTTCGTGGGGTTCAATTGGCCTCTGCGGGGTACTATTTGTCTCGCAGAACAATAAACGTTTTCGAACCCTTGAGGCCATTGTACCAAGCCACTCATTTGCTAAAAATCACAGCTCGCCTGCTGATTACATATTACTCAATTTCCTATTATACGTTCTTATCTCTTCATCCATTGCCAACCTATTAACACAGCAAATGCCGCGATACCGATGGCGTCAGTCATGTAGCCCGGATAGAGCAACAGCGGAGCTAAGGCGATGAGAACTGTGCGCTCTACTACATTGCAGCGACGCACTAGCCAGCCCTCCAGGCCTGCTACCAAGCCCGCAGTGCCTAAAAGCGCTGTGAACACAGCCCACAAGGAGGCTGCCATGGACGCATTCTGGTCAACGCCAACTAAAAGCACAGGATTATCCAAGAAGAAGAAGGGAATAATAAAGCCGATAATGCCTAAACGCATGGCCCACAGCCCCGTCTTGGTCTGGTCCGACCCTGCAATGCCGCTGGCCACATAAGCACTAATGGCTACTGGCGGCGTAATATTGGAAAGGCAAGCATAAATCAAGCAGAACAAATGGCTGGTCAAGGGCAAAGTGCCCGCATCAATAAGCACGGGAACTGCCACAGCCTGCACTATTACATAAGCAGCCACGCCAGGTACGCCCATACCCAAAATAGTGGACATAATCATCACAAAGAAGCCAGTAAGATAAATATTATTATTGTCAACGATATTTAAAATCAAATAGCCCATATTCAGGCCCATACTGGTCAGCGTCACAGTACCAATAATCACACCAATAATAACACAGCACACGCCTACGGAAATGGCACCCTTAGCCCCCTCCACCGTTGCATCGAGAATAATCTTGGGCGTCATACGAGTTTCCTTGCGCAGCCAGCTGGCAGCAATAGTGCCAAAAATAGAGAACACTGCTGCATAAAGAGGAGTGTAGCCGGCAAACATCAGGCCAATGAGCATAACCAAGGGAATAACAAGATGCCCTTGCTCCTTCACAACCTTCATGGCATTGGGGATATTCTCCTTAGAAAGGCCGGAAAGGCCTAAGCGCATAGCCTCAAAATGCACCGCCAAAAGCAGGCCCACATAGTAAAGCAGGGCCGGAACAATAGCAGCCAGCATAACCTTGGTATAGCTAATGCCCAAAAACTCTGCCATAACAAAGCCAACTGCGCCCATAATAGGCGGACAGAACTGCCCACCTGTGGAGGCTACGGCTTCCACTGCACCGGCAAATTCCTTTTTATAGCCCGTTTGCTTCATCAAAGGAATGGTGATGGTACCTGTGGTAGCCACGTTAGCCACCGCAGAGCCATTAATCATGCCCATAAGGCCGGACGCCAATACCGCTACCTTCGCCGGTCCGCCCGGTGTTTGGCCAACCAAGGTCAGGGAAAAATCGTTGATAAACTTCGAAAAGCCACTGTACTTTAAGTACGCGCCAAACAGTACAAATAGGAAAATATAGGTTGCCGAAACGCCGATACCGGTGCCTAAAACACCCTGAGTCCCCCAAAATTGGGTAATCAAAACACGCTTTAGAGTAAACCCATTGTGCCCCAAATAGCCCGGCAAGTATTCGCCAAACCAGTTATAGGCCAAGAATATAAACGCCAACACCGCCAAATTGCCGGAGGCACGACGTGCTGCTTCAAAAACAACTAAAAGCGCTGCGCCCGCAATAAAGACCTCATGGGTATCAATACGTCCACCGGTCATAGCGATGCGCTCATAATTCAAAATCAAATAGCCAAAGCTACCCACGCCCAAAAGAATCAAAACTACATCCCATATAGGTGGCAGCTTGCGCAGTCTTTTTTCCTTTTTAAAGGTTGGGAATAACAAAAAGGTAAAAAGCAAAAGAAAAATGCAGTGCATAGCGCGCAAATTGATGGCACTAATCACACCAATTGTAGTGAAATACACTTGAAAGGCTGCCCAAACGCACAGCAAAACAACGATTATTTTAGCCAGCGGCCCTTGGTAGGTACGCATACGCGCCTCCGATTCCTTTTCCTCCAAGAGCTGTTGGGCTTTTTTATCCAAGGCAGCCTGAGCTGCTTTGTCCATTTTTTTATCACTCATGAACTTGTCTCCTTACTACCATGCTACAGAACGGTCACAATATTGCATACATTATACACCCTTCTTTAAGTCTTGACAATAAAAAGCTGTGCATTTGTCCTCAATTTAGAACTCTGCACAGCTTTTTTGTAAACAAGATTAATCCTCTGTAATGATAACCCTAGTGCCCACACCCTTGTTTTTACCATAGATCAGCTGCTTTAGTTCTGCAACATCCTGGTCACGTAAACGAATACAGCCCTCACTGGCCATGGTACCGATGGATGCGGGGTCGTGCGTTCCGTGAATGCCAATGCCAATCCAGCCGGTATCCAAGGAAATAAACCACGGTCCATAAGCGCCCGCAATTTGTCCCTTGCCATCACCAAAATCGTGAGTCCAATAGCTAGCATCACAGATTTCTTCTACCACAAAGGGCACCTCTGCAGAAGGAACGCCCGCAGCAGCCCCCACATATTGCGCTGGAATAGCCACGGCCGAGCCCCAAGAGGTTGGTGTTCTGTTATCGCCTGTCATTTGCTTATCGCCGGGATTTTTAGCAACAGCGATGCCGTATTCCCTAAGAGGCTGTACATTGCCATCCTCAAACAGCTCCAGCCTATAGCTTTGCTTATGAATTTTAATCAGATGCTGTTCATCTGCACAAGCCAAATTGGCTGCCAAAAATGTTCCTAAAAACAAGCTCAAAAAGGCTAGTTTGCTCCAATTTATCTTCATTTTTTCAGTCACTGTCATCACCACTTTCGTTAATATTGTCTTGGTACTATTCTACTTCTATTTTGCGTAGGTGTAAATAGAAAGTAGCATAACTGGCGTTACCAAGAAAGGCAAATCAAAAACTGCGACTAAAATGACATTGCGATGTTGTTTTGGTCGCAGTTTTAATTCGAACAACATATTGACAAGCATAGATATATATCGCATAATATAACCATGATAGCGAGGTGATAGTAGATGCAAGAGAACGAAAAACGAGCCCGAACTTTTAAAGCCTTTTGTGATGCAAACAGATTAACTATTTTGGAGCTTTTACAAAGCGGTGAAAAATGTGCCTGTAAGCTTTTGGAGGAGCTGCACATTGGCCAGCCAACCTTATCCCATCATATGAAAATCCTGTGTGACGCAGGTATTGTTACTGGTCGCAAGGATGGTAAATGGACATATTATTCCTTCAACCAAGAGGGTATTGCCAATGCTCGCAGCATTTTGCAGCAAATCACAACTTTAAATTTACAAGCAAAGGATGAATGCTGCTTCAAATAAAGCCGTTTGTAATGTGCAGGCGGTTTTATTTTAAAACCATATATCGATAAATGGCGATATATCAATATGATGGTTGATTTTCTTATCACAAATTAACAAGAAAGGTTTTGAGAAAATGTTTGATTTTATTATGCAGCAAATTTTAGGCATGCAATGGCTTAGCAAGCTGATTTGGCAGCTTTTAGAGAGCATTTTAGGCGCAACGCAGGCCTCGCCCCTGTGGGGAAGCGTGCATTTTTTCCTTTATGACACTATTAAAATTTCAATTTTACTTGTGTCCCTTATTTTCATGATCACCTATATCCAGTCCTATTTCCCACCGGAAAAAACCAAGCGTATTTTAACGGGCTTTCGCGGTGTGAAGGGTGCTATTATCGCAGCCCTTTTAGGCACAGTAACTCCTTTTTGCTCCTGCTCCAGCATTCCTATCTTCATTGGCTTTACTAGAGCGGGCCTGCCCTTGGGCATGACCTTCTCCTTTTTAATATCCTCGCCCATGGTGGACTTGGCCTCCATGCTCATGCTGATGAGCTTTTTTGGCAGCAATTTCGCTGTAGCTTATGTGGTTATGGGCTTGGTTTTGGCGGTGGCCGGTGGGCTTTTAATAGATACTCTGGGTATGGAGCGTTATCTGCGCCAATATAATGATCCCATTCGTGAATTCTATAGTGAGTCCGAACATTTTAACCAAAAGCAAAGACTAAACTATGCCTATAACGATACCAGCATCATTGTGCGCAATGTCTTTCCCTATGTGCTGGCAGGCGTGGGCATAGGTGCCTTTTTACACAATTGGGTGCCCCAGGAGTGGATTTTATCGGTGCTAGGCGCTAAGAATGCTTTGGGCGTCGTTCTAGCGACTCTCATCGGTGTGCCCATTTATGCTGATATCTTCGGTACCTTGCCCATTGCAGAAGCCCTCTATTTAGCCCATGTGCCCGTGGGCACCATCCTTGCGCTTATGATGTCCGTCACAACCCTTTCCATGCCCTCCCTCATTATGTTAAGTAAGGTGTTAACCAAACGCTTGCTGTTCACCTTCATCGGTATTGTGGTCGCTGGCATCATCTTCATAGGCTATGCCTTCAATTTCCTGTGGCGATAAAATAGCAATAGCTTTATAAAATAATCCCCTGACTCAAGCCAGGGGATTTCTTATTTATGGGTTTACAGCAGCTCTTGGAAGCGTTTATTCAGCTCTGATTCGGCCTTATCTACTTTGGATTTAGCTTTAGCTTGCCAGCTTTCTTGCTTAGCTAGGCGCTTATTGGCTTCACCCAGCATCAGCTGCAACTCCTCAGGCTGAGGCCCGCCCTTCACAGCTCTGTTATGCACAATGGCTAGAGGGTCAAGGCAGGAACGGAATTCTGCGGCGGTTAAGGGAAGGCTTTGGGGCAAGGAACTATCCTCAGCTGCCAATTTTGCGTAAATCCTGCTGGCTTCCTCATAAGTCAAGGTCGCAGGAGTAACATTATTTTGGCGGGCGTAGGTCACAATTTCCGAAGCAAAATGGTGCCCCGTGCGGAAGGGAACCTCATACTTGCGCATCAAGACATCGGCAATCTCTTGGGAACAGGTCCAATCAAGATTAAGCTCCTCCAAAGCGCGCTCCGGCTTTACCTCAAGGGCATTCAAAATGCGATTAAATTGCTTAACTACGCTAATAGTCTGCTTAGTGAGCTTGTCAGTCCCGCGCAGGCGTCCATCGGCCATACCTGCAGGAATATTGTGCGCCCTAAAGGTTCCTTCCACCGCCATACCTAATAGGGTGGAGCAATCAGTGCGAGCTCTATTCAAGATGCCAGGATTACGCTTTTGGGGCATAGCGCTGGACACATAAGTGTTGCCATTACCCTCCTTGAGCAAAATCCAAGGGCGGGGCTGGGCGTACTGCTGCATAATCTCTTCAATAAAGCCACCAATGTGAATAGCGATGCTGCTGGAAATACCACCCATTTCAAGAGGAGCTTCCTGGGGAAAGACCTGCCCTGCATCATAAGTATTATAAGCAATGCTGTCGAAGCCCAACATTTGAGCCATTTTATCGCGATTGAGGGGCCAGCCTGTGCCGTTGAGCACGCAAGCCCCCATGGGCGAACGGTTTATTCTCCCATAATAGGCCTGTAAGCGGTCCATATCGCGTGAGAAGGCATCATTGTAGGCTAAAAGATAATGAGCCAAGCTATTTGGCTGGGCAGCCACGCCATTGGTATAATTGGGTAGAATAGTATCCTGATTCTTCTCTGCAAGAGCTACCAGACTGCGTTGCATGGTGTTCAATTCCTGTGCCAGCTCCAGCAGCTGCTCCCTTTGCATGGCAAGGCTGACCGTGGTCAGCATGTCCTGACTGGAACGACCGGCGTGCAGCTTAGTTATTTCCGGATCAGCAGCCTTAATCAGCAGTGGCTCAAAGGTAATTACCACATTAGGCCTAGCCCCATCAGGGCGTTCACCCTGCTCCAGCACAGCTTCTATACCTTGGGCAAAGCGATGCCCCTGCTCCTGTGTCAGCAGCTTCTCTTCTGTATTGATTACGGCAGTGGCCTTATTGATTTGCCCCAGCCAGAAAAAATTATCCCTTTTAGCAGCTTCCGTCATTCCCGTCAAGGTTAACGCAGCTGCAAAGGCAGCCATGGACAATGTTTTTCCTATAGTATATGCTAACTTTCTCATCTTATATGCCTCCTGAACACAATTTGATTGAGTAATATATTCACTAAAAATATTGCAACACCTGCTAAACAATAACCAAAGTTCCTATAATGCAAAACTGCGACCAAAACAACATCGCATTGTCATTTTAGTCGCAGTTTTTTTGCTTCATAATAGATGAACGGGAATATAATACTGGTTTTCAGTAATGGGCCTGATTTTATCGCAACAATCAATCACTAATCCATTACCTATATTGAGATGGTATTTATCTAAAACATTGAAATTTTTGGTAGCCTTTTTAGGAGCCAGGCCCTTTTTGATTTCTATGGGATAGATCATGTCTCTATCTACATAAAGTAGATCTATTTCCTTTTGATCCTTATCACGATAGTAGAACAGATAATCCTTGGGGATTTTACCTTGAGCATAGAAATTTTTTACTAACTCACTAACAACATAGGTTTCGAAAAAGTCTCCCCCCATAGCACAGTTCTCCAGCATTTGCGCATCCTGCCATTTGCATAAATAGGAGCATAGGCCTGTGTCGAGAAAATAAAGCTTGGGAGCTTTAATAATTCGGTTGGAAATATTAGCCATATATGGCTGCAACAAATAGACTATGCCTGATGTTTCCAAAATGGAGATCCATTTTTTGCAGGTGCGCACATCAATTCCCACACTATTGGCAATTTCATCGTAATGAAGCTCTTGAGAGGTTCTTAAAGCAATAATGTTGATAAAATTCCTAAACTGCATCTCACTAGAAGCGGCAATGAGCTTGCGCACATCCTTTTCTATATAAGTGTCCACATACGCCCGGAAATAGACATCTCTTTTGGAAATACCGGTAAAAATATCCGGCATGCCACCATCAAATATTTTTTGAAAAACTATGTTTCTAGGCTCATAGGCGCTTTGTTTTTGCTTTTCATATTGGAGCAGATCTTGAATTTCTGGGCTAAAGGTTCTGCTTGGCAGCTTCTGTTTTTCAGAATGAGAGACCGAAAGCATTTCAATAATGCCACAACGCCCTGCCAACGAATCCGAAATTCCCTGCTGCAGCTCAAAATGGTTAGAGCCAGTGAGAATATACATGAGCTTACGCTCTTGGCCACTACGCATCCAGCTTAATCTTTGTTCGTCAATTTTAATTTTTATTTCATCTAAAAGGTTAGGCGCTTTCTGAATCTCATCAATAATAAGGGGCCAACTATAACGCTCCAAGAACAAACGAGGATTGTTTAGCGCTAGATTGCGGTCCTCCGCATCATCCAGAGTAACCAATGGTATCCGCTCTCCAAATAGCATATTAATTGTGGTTGATTTTCCCACTTGGCGAGGTCCATAGACAACGATGCAGGGAAAGGATTCAGCAGCATCCAAAATCACTTGTTCAACATGACGTTTTATATACATAGGCATGTACCTCCATTAGCTGCTAATATTATATAGCAAAACTGCGACCAAAACAACATCGCATTGTCATTTTAGTCGCAGTTTTTGCTTTTATGTTTTATCCAGTAACAGTAAACAAAGAGTTCGATTTAGACTCCTGCCGCAAAATATTAGGAGAAACATTTGTTTATTTACTCGTTTTGTTCCGTACAAAAATAGGCCCTTGCAAATTGGATGAACCTTTGCATGGTAAGACTTTGGGTAACACCCTTGCGCCAAGTTAAATAAACACGATTTTCAAAAGCTGGATAAAAGGGACGGAAGCAAACATTACCATTCAACACAGGATCATATAAGCAGGCCACCGCATAGTAGTCATTTCTTTCCACAAGCATTACTGCATTGCCAACCAAATTACAGGTCCCCACAATGTTAATCTGCGCAATATGACCACTAAGCCAGTTCAAAACCTGACTGCGCACCTGAAGTCGCGATGGCATAAGCAAGGGTAAGCCTAGTAAATCCGTGATAGCAATCTTTTCCTTGGCCGCTAAGTGAGAATCCTTACGCATATAAACACCAAAAATCTCTTTTTGTGACAGCTCAATATAATCATAATTTGTCACATCAATAGGCTCCACCGCCAGTGCAATGTCCAGCAAGCCCTTCTCCATGCGCTCCTGCATAATATCAGTAGTGTTAGTAAAAATATCGAAGGTCACCTCTGGATGCTGCTCTTGAAAAGCGTCAATAAGGTCAGCCAAAACATTAACTGCATTCAGTTCGCCTGCACCAAAGCAAATATTACCACTGAGATTGGTATCCGTATCACGGATTTCCGTTTCGGTTTTATCCACCATCTCCATAATATCCTTGCCACGATGGACTAAAAGATTACCCGCTGACGTAAGCATTAATTTGTGCTGGGTGCGGTCAAAAAGCTGTACTCCTAGCTCCTCCTCCAGCTGCGCCAGTTGACGGCTCAAGGTAGGCTGAGTAATATGCAATATTTCAGCCACCTTTGTTATATTCTGTACCCTTGCTACAGTTAAAAAATAACCCAAAACACGCAAATTCATCACTTCACCAGCTTTCCAGCAACTTTATACTAGCATTATAAGCCCCACTAAGCCATCGTGTAAAGTTTTTCTATTTCAGAGCTTTATAAGCCTTCTCGTCCTTTATGTTTTATTCCTCTGCAGGAACAATAGAGTTAATGGCTGCAATCGCATTCAATGCTCTAGGATAGCCAATATAGGGCAGTGCGATGGTCACTGCATCCAAGAGCTGTTGGCGGGTGTTGCCCACCAGCAGATTACCATTTACATGGGCCTTAGCCTGGGGCTCGCAGCCACCCAGAGAAATAATTGCTGTGAAGGTAATCAGCTCTCGCTCCTTTAAATCCAAGCCCTTGCGCGTGTAGAAATCACCAAAGCAATTAGCAGACAAATTATAATTAATATGCTTTTGGTCCGCAGTAGCACTTGCATTCATTTTATCAATGGCAGCTCCGAAGATAGCCTTTTGAACAGCTAGTCCCGCATCATGACGGGTTTCATCATTAACAGTACCATTATTCGGCAGGGGCAGCTTCACATCATTATCCTTAAAAGCCTTATACATGGCATTCAAGGCAGGCTGCACTCTGCTCATGCCCACATAGGGCAGACAATGGATAATGGTTTCACGAATTTGTGCAGGAGTTGCACCTGCTTCAAGTGCACCTTGCACGTGCAAACCAACCTCCTCCGGAGTGTTATTAGCTGTTAAAACTGCCAATGTCAGCAGTTCTTTGGCTACCATAGGCAGCTTGGTTTGCGCATTAATATCGGCATAGATAAACTTTTGCATAATACTGTTTAGCTCTTTATCGTTACCGATTATGCGCTGCTGCAGATTATTATAAAGCTGCTCCATGGTTTTGCAAGCAGCGTCATTACGATTATTAGCCATTACTTGATTACCTCCTAACAAAACGCCAAAGCTCAACGTGGTCATTAATAAAGTGCAAAGAGCGGTCATTTTGCATAGTTGTTTAAATTGTTCTTGCATACCCCTCGCCTCCTTTTTATTTAGAGCTTATAGCCTAAATCATAGGCTGTCTGAGGGTATTCTGTGCGCAAGATTTGATCCTTGGTAGCACATCCCTTAGCCCAAACTGCCCCCTGG
>JBJDXD010000075.1:0-1695 GCA_051866495.1 Phascolarctobacterium sp.
AGTACCAGCTGTTTGAAAGGGAACGCACCACCACTGTAACCCACACTGAGGGAACGGGCTTGGGCTTAGCCATAGTGAAGCGCTTGGTGGATATGCTGGAGGGACGTATTGAATGCGAAAGCCAGGTGGGCAAGGGCACGACTTATTCTTTGTACTTTACTCTGAAGCTTTTGCCTGACGTAGCTGTTAACGACAATCCTGCGGATAAGCAGCTAGCTGAGCAGGCTTTGGCGGGTAAAGAGGTGCTCCTGGTTGAGGACAACGAGCTGAACATGGAAATTGCCCAGATTGTGCTTGCTAAGGCAGGAATAGTGGTGGATACTGCGGAAAATGGTAAGGAGGCCGTGGCCAAGGCTAGCGCGAAACGCTATGATGTGATTCTGATGGACATTCAGATGCCCGTGATGAATGGTTACGAGGCAACTAGAGCTATTAGGCAACTTGAGAACAAGGAGCTGGCTCAGGTGCCCATTATCGCCATGACGGCCAATGCTTTCCAAGAGGACAAGGAAAAGGCTTTGAACGAAGGTATGGACGGACATGTGGCGAAGCCGTTGAATGTGAAAGTGGTTATGCAGGCCATGCAGGAGGCTTTGCTGAATAAGGGACAAAAATAGGTTTTTTATTTTTTCATTTCAATGTTATAATCTGAAATGCAATGAGCTGTTTTAGCAACGTAAGTCTGGTTGCTAGAGCGGCTCATTTTATTCTTTAGGAAACGGAGTGCGGATGCATATGCCCAAAAATTTGAAACAAGAGCTGCTTTTTACATGCTTAATGATTTCTAAAAGCTTTGCTATTTACATGCAGCAGCCCTGGGCTGTGGCTAGGCTCAGCTGAGAAGTTTTAGCCAGTATTACCTGCAAAACGTCTGACAAGAGTAAGGTGTTTCAGATTTTTAGCATAAAAAAAGCCATGACCAGAACAGCCATGGCTTTTACTTTATTTTACTAGGGCACGCATTTCTTCAGCAGTTAAGGTGAAGTATTCCTTTACGGTGTACAGCTCCCGTCGGCCGCGACAGTCGGCAAACAGAGCCACATCCACATCGGGGATATTGCCCAAGGCTTCCGCAAGAGTTTTGCCATGCTTCGCATAGGCCTCAAAGCGCAGCACCAAATTTTTGCCAGTGCCGGCGGGAACAAGCAGCGCTTCAAAATAATCATCGTCGCGCAGCACGCCCTCAAGATTTACCTTGCCGCGCAGCAACACATCGTCATATTGCTCTTGGGGCAGATAAATACGCATGTAAGCATCAAGAATTGTGCCCTCCTGCTTACCAATATTGTCAAAGGGTACTTCCAGTTGGAAATCCAATCTATCACCTTGCTCACTGACCTTTACTGCTTCCGTGCGCTTTTTGGTCAGCAGGCGCATTTCAGCATCGCCCTGCATAGCGATGTACAAAGCAACAACAGCACAGCCCAAAATCACCAGGGCCACAAGAATACTAATAATCGTAATTAACATTTTGCTTCCTCCTTAGGCCTGATGATAGTTTTTTATGATGCAAATGGGAGTTTTTTCACTGCCATTACCAAAGGGGTTATCGATGAGGATTTCGGCAACCTTATCCGCGTCCACGCCCTTGGAAACGCCCAAAACTGCACTACGCTTTAAGTCGTTGACATCTGCAATCGCTGCGCCATAGCATCCACAAGCCTTGGTAATTTCTTCAGCCACCTTAGCGGGATG
>JBJDXD010000076.1:0-44340 GCA_051866495.1 Phascolarctobacterium sp.
AATGCGCTCACGAGTTACATCAAAATGCTGACCAACCTCTTCCAAGGTACGGCTACGACCATCCTCAAGACCAAAGCGCAACTCAAGAACGCGTTTTTCGCGGGTAGTCAGCGTTTCTAAAACCTCATCAAGCTGCTCACGCAAAAGTGTAAAGGAAGCAGCATCAGCAGGTGCGGGCGCATCATGATCCTCAATAAAATCACCCAGATGGGAATCCTCCTCCTCACCAATAGGTGTTTCCAAAGAAACAGGCTCCTGGGCAATCTTCATGATCTCGCGCACTCTATCCACGGAGGTATCCATCTCCTTGGCAATTTCCTCCGGCGCAGGCTCCCGTCCCAGCTCCTGCAAAAGCTGACGAGAAACGCGAATCAGCTTGTTAATAGTTTCTACCATATGCACGGGAATGCGAATGGTGCGAGCCTGATCCGCAATGGCGCGAGTAATAGCCTGACGAATCCACCAAGTAGCATAAGTGCTAAACTTAAAGCCCTTGTTATAGTCAAACTTTTCAACTGCCTTAATCAGGCCCAAATTACCTTCCTGGATTAAATCCAAGAAGAGCATGCCACGGCCCACATAACGCTTGGCAATGCTTACAACCAAGCGCAGATTAGCCTCAGACAGGCACTTTTTTGCTTCGTTGCCCTGCTGACGCACGGCCTTCAGCAGCTTTTCAAAGTCATCCTCACAATTTATGTATTCTTCAGCAATAGCTGTATCCTTTTCACGACCATCGCTCAGGCGCGCCTTAACCTCTTCCAGAAGGGATTTAATCTGGTACAGGTTATGCACATCCTTATCACTGGTAGGACGCTGAATCTCCAGGCGCTCGCAATCAGGAATCAAGCACTTTTGCTCCTGCATCAAATGCTGCAAATGCAAACGCTCATCACGAGTAAATTCAAAAATTAAATCCTCATAATCCTCTATTTTATAAGGATTACCCTCATCAAAGCGGCTCTTAATCATTTCCAAAACCTTATAGATGGAGCGCATATCAGTCATATGCCATTCTTCAACCATAAAGGCATTAATTTTATCTAGCAAAGCTCTGGTTTCGTCACTGCCACTAAACACAGGAGCATCCAAGGTAATGGTCTTACCACGCAGCAAACGCTCTGCCTGACGCCCCTTATCCATGCGCTTAGCCAGCTTAATCTCGTCCTCGCCCACCAGTAGAGGTACGCGACCAATTTCCTTTAAATACATGCGCACAGGGTCATCAATGCTAATACCCTCGGGTACAGTTAAATTGGCAAGCTCTGCCTCTGTAATATCCTCGGTATCGTTATTATCCTCACCATCAACAATGGGCAAAACATCCTCATCATTAGAGTTATCGTCCACTATTTCCAAGCCCTTGCCGGTGATAATCTCATAGAGATGCTCCACATCCTCGGTAGAAATATTATCCAAGGAGCTCATGGCACCCATAACGTCCCCATAAGTGAGAACACCATTTTGTGATTTTCCCCTTTGCACCAATTCATCAATTTGTTCCTGGCTCAATTTGTTAGTATTTTCATCCATGGTGTTCCCTCCTTCCATTTCAAAATTATTTTCCATAGAGCTTTTTGATTTCATCCTTTATCCTTTGAGTTTCCAACAATTCCTGCATAAAGCGTTCATCCGCTAAGCGTTCATACTCATCCGCTAGCAGGCGATGCTTTTCATATTCCTGCTCAAGAAAGCTCCGCTGCAGCTGGCGCAGACAATCATCTACAAACTGTTTCCCATCCTGCGTGGGCACCGCTCTTGTCCTTATTCCCGCCAATGCTGACTGGGCAGCTCCATCCAAAGCATCGTTCAATTTATCAATGGTAAAAGCACTCTCTGCATGCAGTGCTAAAAGATAGGCATAAATTTGAGCTAGAGCATTATCACTCCACCCAGACTGCTGCAACACCGGCTGACAATCCTCTGCTAGCCAGGGCTCTTCTAAAAGCACCGCCAAAAGCTGCTCCTCCGCCTGTCTTCTTGCATTAAACTGCTTGACATCTGGCACGGGCACATAAACGCTTTCTTTTCTGGCACCACCTTTTTTTATTGCCTTACGGTACTCCTCCACAATGAGGCCCTCGTCTATGGTCAACCTTTGTGCCAGCCTGCGCATATGCTCCGCAGCTTCGATTTCGCTTTTACATTCTAATAGGAATGGTAGTATATTCGACACAGCCTCGACTTTTCCTGCTAAATTTGCCGTATCGCTCTGCAAAATTGTTTCTTCGATTTGAAAATCAATGCCCTCCAGTGCATTTTGGATAACCTGCTCAAAGGCTTCCTTGCCATAATGACGCACATATTCGTCCGGGTCCTTGCCCTCAGGCACGCCTGCAATCCGCACCTTGAGCCCTTCTGCTCGAGCTATGCTCACAGCCCGCACCGACGCCCTGCGTCCGGCGCTGTCGCTGTCATAGCAAAAAACCACTTCGTCTGCAATACGTTTTAAAAGCTTAGCCTGCTCTGTAGCAAAGGCCGTCCCCATGGAAGCCACCACATTCATAATGCCTGCTGCATGCAGGCTAATAGCATCCATATAGCCTTCAACCACAATCGCCTGATGACTTTGGCGAATTGCCTTATATGCCACATCCATGGCAAAAAGCAAGCGTCTTTTATTAAACCATACCGTTTCAGCAGTATTTAAATACTTGGGCGTACTATTATCCAGCACCCTACCACCAAAGCCCACAATCTTTCCCTTGGGGTCCTTAATGGGAATCATCACACGATTGCGAAACTTGTCATAAAGCTGCTTTTCCCTGCCCTCGGCAACTAATCCCGCTGCTATAAGCTCCTCTCCCTTAAAGCCGCGCCGCCCCAAATTACTCAGCAGCGCCGTGTACGAGTTCAAGGCATAGCCAATAGAAAAGCTAGCAATAATATCATCACTTATGCCGCGATTTCGTAAATAAGCCAAGGCCGCCTTGCCATAATCGGTTTTTAAAAGACAAGCCTGAAAAAACTTAGTCGCAGTGGCATTGGTTTCATAAATGCGCTCCCTTTGCTTTTCGCGCCTAATTTCCACCGCAGTTTTGTGACGCTCCGGTACCGCAATACCATAGCGCCCTGCCAAAAGCTTTAAGGCATCTTTAAAATCGCAGTTTTCTATTTTCATGATAAACTTAAAAATATCCCCGCCCTCATGACAGCCAAAGCAATAAAACATGTTTTTGGCGGGATTTACAGCAAAGGATGGTGTTTTCTCACCATGAAAGGGACAGCAACCCCAAAAGTTTTGTCCACGCTTTTTTAAGGGCACATAACCGGAGATTACTTCCACTATGTTAGCAGTGCTACGCACCTGCTCTTTGAAGCTTTCAAATTCTCCGTCCATGCACACATTCCTCCGCCGATAATTTACACATAACTTATATTCCATGCAAAACGATAAAATCCTCTTTTTTCCTGAAAATTTCTTGTAAAAAATGCCTCTACCCCTTGCAGTCCACCTCAAAAAATACTATAATATTTATTACGCCAAAAATGTTTTGACAGCATGCTGCTTTGGCGTATTTATTTATAAAGATGTTCTATTGCTATAACTTAAGTCAAATTAAACGAGGTATCCCCATGAAAAAATTTTTACTAACTATTTTGATGCTGCTCATGCTTATCCCTTCTCTTTGCTTTGCTGTTGAGCCCACTGTTAAAAGCGACACTCGCACCTTTAATCCTTTAAAGGGTATTTATGATTTGCAGGGTCATGTGTTCGTACAATTTCCCGCCCACGACACCCTGCTAACCATCACAGGCGACAATACTAAAGTGCACCTTTACCAAATGGAAGTGCATGGACAGGGCAATATTACCCTCAGCTTTGGTGAAATGAGCTTTAAATGCGATAAGGTAGATGTTTATCATTCCGACCGCACTGCCTATGTAGAAGGCAATTGCAATTTTCAGGATACTGGTACTACCATCACTGCCGACAAGGGCAGCTACTGCTGGAAAACTAAGCTGGCATCCTTTCAAGGCAATGTCAAGGTAAATGGCCAGCCCCATGCAGGTGATATCGGTTATAATGTCATCACCAAAAAGCTTATTGAGCCTACCAATGTGGAAGCAAATAAGAAATAAATTCTCCTTGTGACAATCTAATAACAAAAATTTGCTTGAATTTGCATAAAAAAATCCGAAGCCACACCAGTGACTTCGGATTTTTTTATAGCTGTTACATATCGCTATGGCGCTCCTTGTTTTTGCGCACATATTCCAAAATAATGCCGGCAGTTTCTTCAATTGCACGATTGGAAACATTGATAATCTGGCAGTGCAAACGACGCATAATGCCCTTGGCATAGTTCAATTCCTCGTTGATGCGATTCACATCAGCATAAACTGCTGTATCGCTAAGGCCCATGGTCTTAAGACGTTCTGCGCGAATCTCGTTCAGCTTAAACGGGTCAATTAAAAGACCAATGATTTTATAGGGCGGTACCTTGAAAAGCTCTTCAGGGGGAGCCAGCTCGGGCACCAGGGGCACATTGGCAACCTTAATGCGCTTGTGAGCCAAATACATGGACAACGGAGTTTTAGAGGTACGGGATACACCGATAATAACGATATCCGCCTTGAGTAAGCCCAGAGGATTTTTGCCATCGTCATACTTAACTGCAAACTCTACAGCCTCTACACGCTTGAAATAATCATGGTCGAGGGAATGAATCAAGCCTGCTTGGTTGCGCGGCAGCAAACCGGTGGTTTTTTCGATGGACTTGAGCATGGGGCCCAGCACATCCACTACCTGAACATCCTTTGCTAGCGCACGGTCGGCCATGTGGTCGCGCAGCTCCGGGGAAACAATAGTATAGCAGATTACAGCACTATTAGCAGCAGCCTCCTCTACCACTCTATCTATTTGCTCCTTGTCCTTTACATAAGGAACACGGATAACATCGAATTTTTCTTGCACAAATTGGCTAGTGGTAGCCTTAACAACGGACTCAGCAGTTTCGCCAATAGAGTCGGATACAGCATAAATAATCGGATTATTCTTCAGAATTATGATAATTACCTCCCTTACCTTCTGCCAAATCTACCAGCAAACGGGTGAAATTAGTTTTTGTGATCCTGCCCAAAACCTGGTATTGACGCTTCTCCTCATCAATGACCTTCACCACGGGTAGGCAATCAATTTCGTTATTAATGAGGCGACGAGCAGCAGTAGCAATGGATTCTTCGGGCCGTGCCACGATAATCTTAGAAATAGGGGTCATTACCATTACCACAGGAATGTCGCGTAAATCGCTATTATTTATAGCAGCCTTAAGCAAATCCTTACGCGATACCACGCCAGTTAAAAGGCTATTTTCGTCTAGCACGAAAACCGTGCCCACATCCTCTAGGAACATGGTCACAACTGCCTCATAGGCACTTTTATCATGAGCAATTGCTACTGGCACGGACTCTAGATCCTGCACTGTGATGGCAGAAATCTCTTCCATAAGCATGCCCAAGGTATTTTTGCCCGTGTAAAAATAACCAACCTTGGGGCGAGCGTCTAAAATGCCGCCCATCACCAAAATAGCTAGGTCGCTGCGCAGTGCCGCACGGGTAACATTGAGCCTTTCTGCAATATGTTCACCGGTTATGGGGCCGTCCACACGCACGATCTCAGCAATTTGCTTTTGCCTGTTACTTAAAGATATGATCGTCACTCCCCTTCTAATATTTCGTCTTAACTATGTATAGTATACACTGTTTAAAGAGAAAATGCTAGTGGCGGTCATAAATAATTTGGTAAAATTTTAAGTTTTATAGCAAAAGGCTCCCCTTTTCAGGGGAGCGGGGTGCGTTCTACTCTACTAATCTTAATTTAGTTGTGGTAGTGCCGCCTTCAGAGCCAGAAGAGCCATCGCTAGGCTTAGAATCCATATCAATATAAATCTTCCAATTAGGATCCTGTCCCCATTCAATAGCCGGAACATTTGCTTGCACAATTTGTTTCTTTGTTCCATCTGGAGCTGTTATCTCCTCAAAATAAACGCCCCTATGAACTTTGCCAAAATAAAGATTATTATCTGAAACAAAAGCAGGCTTATCTGCACTTCCAGCATAATGATTGTCATTGCCACCTATCCAAAGCTGTGCACTTCCCCAATCCTTATTAGCATCTTTATTGACATTATATACAGAGCCAAATGAATTGTTACTACCACTAATATCGCTAAGAGAGTTTGCAAAATAAACATCACCATATTTTATTCCATTAGTAGCAAGCACACCAGCTCTACTTGAAGACATAAACAATTTGCTCACCGTCTTTACGTCCTTTAATGCGAAATTTGTTAAAACATTAACATTATTAGCTAAACTTCCTTCACTTTCTTTAACATCTGCTGGTGGATGTTCTCCATAGGGACTTCCATAGTAATAATAGTCGTTATGATAATACAAACCATAGGTGCTATCCACATACAGCTCAATATTATCATCCCCAGGCTGAATAGTATTGATGACTTTACCATTGTTGTCAAAACCTATATATCGTTTATTACCAACATTGTTCTTATAGTCGTCTAATTTACTTTCAACAGCTTTTATTGTATCTCTACCTTCTTGAACAAAGGCATCATATTTATCATTTATTTCTTTTTGTA
The DNA here is from genome assembly GCA_051866495.1 of Phascolarctobacterium sp. Lineage (GTDB taxonomy): Bacteria > Bacillota > Negativicutes > Acidaminococcales > Acidaminococcaceae > Phascolarctobacterium_A. The sequence goes on from JBJDXD010000076.1 coordinate 6,606, forward strand.
AAGCCAAAAGTTCAGCTTCTTTTGCTTCCTTTTCCGCTAGCTTTAGAGCTTCGCCTTCACTACCACCAGGAGGATAATTGCGGTATACACCCCAACCTACAGCAGTTCCACCAGTGCTAGTGCAAACCCAATATCTATCATTTGGCAGAGGAGGATCAAAATAAATATCTTTTGTTTCAAAATCATAGCCAAACTGTACTCCATTACCATTGATATCATTTGCATATACTATACCAGAACCTGGTAACATACTGAGATTACCGGTTGTACCTCTCATATATACAGAAAAATCAGACCCAGCTGGTATAACAATCTGATTAGCATTTAAATAATTATAGCTAAATCCTCTGCACATAAACACAGGATTTTCACTTTTAACTGTAGCGATTTGACCTTCACTTCCCCCTTCAGCGGCCGCCTTCGCAGCGACTACGAGGCCGTCGCTAAAGTCGCCCAGAACGTTGAAGAAGAACAACGGTGCACGCTTAGTGATGCGCACGCGGACGCGGTCCCTAGTCTCCCCGTCCTTAGTCACGCTCACGATGCTATAGGAAACTAAGGCGTCCTGACCCTTAGCTAAGGTATCCTTAGCATCCCAGGCACTTCCGTCCACCCTGTTCACCAAATCATTAGCCCCAAGCTTGATGCCATTGGCCTCCACATAAGCTTTTACCGCATCCTTCACCGTAGTATCTCTATCGCTGTCGCCCAAATGAGCTGCACCGGCTAGGGCCGCCGCATCGGCTATATCCTGCATTTTACCATGTTCCACATAGGCCAAGCCCAAATCAATAGAAAAGCCCATAAAGCCAAAGAGGACCGGCAGCAAAACAGCAAAAAGCACCATGATGGCACCGCGCTGTGCATTTTTAAATTTCGTATATAAATAGTTCTTGTTCATAATTAGACCTCGCTATAAAAGGCTGCACATTATCATAATTTCAAGCTTATTATAACAAGAAATAACTATATTTTCAATTTACTTTTATAAAAAAAGACCCGCACCTTCCGGTGCAGGTCGATTTTGTGAAACTGTGCAGCTATTAGCCTTTAATTTGGGACATAACTTCTGCAGCGAAGTCTTCTTGCTTCTTTTCGATGCCTTCGCCCAGTTGGAAGCGAGCAAATGCCAGCACTTCAGCATTGTTAGCCTTCAGCAGCTTAGCGATGGTTTGATCCGGATCCTTAACGAACTCTTGGTCAACCAGGCATACTTCCTTGTAGTATTTGTTGATACGGCCCAGAACCATCTTCTCGATGATCTTTTCGGGTTTACCCTCGTTGCGAGCTTGCTCGGAGAGAACTTCCTTTTCATGCTCCAGCTCAGCAGCAGGAACTTGAGAACGCTCCAGGTAGGAGGGGTTAGCAGCAGCAACTTGCATAGCAATGTCCTTGCCCAGCTCAGCGGTGCCGCCCTTCATTTCTACCAGAACGCCAATCTTGCCGCCGCCATGGATGTAAGCAGCAACCAGGCCTTCCGGAGCTTCATACAGAGCAAAACGACGAACGGAAATCTTTTCGCCGATCTTAGCAACGCTAGCGGTTACCAAAGCATCAACGGTTTGACCGTCCAGCTCGGAAGCCAGCAGAGCTTCTACGTCAGCAGGTTTAGTAGCAACGATATGGTTAGCAACCTTAGCAACCAATTCCTTGAAACCATCAGTCTTAGCAACGAAGTCAGTTTCGCAGTTGATTTCAACGATGCAGCCAACTTTGCCGTCTTCGCTCAAAGCGTAGCCAACAACGCCTTCTGCAGCAATGCGGCCAGCCTTTTTAGCAGCAGCAGCCAGGCCTTTTTCACGCAGGAAGTCAATAGCCTTGTCCATATCGCCTTCAACAGCGGTCAAAGCTTTTTTGCAGTCCATCATGCCGGCGCCAGTGCGCTCGCGCAGTTCTTTAACTAATGCAGCAGTAATTTGAGCCATGAGTAATTCCTCCTCAAATAAAGTATAAATTATTCAGCGTCTTCAGCAGCAGCTTCTTCAGTAGCGGGAGCTTCTTCAGTTTGCATGCCTTGGCGACCTTCCAGAACTGCGTCAGCCATTTTGCCGGTCAGCAGTTTTACAGCGCGGATAGCGTCGTCGTTAGCGGGGATTACATGGTCGATTTCGTCGGGATCGCAGTTGGTGTCAACGGTTGCAACGATAGGAATGTTCAGCTTGTGAGCTTCCAGAACAGCAATGTGCTCTTTGCGGGGGTCAACGATGAACATAGCGCCCGGCAGTTTTTTCATATCTTTAATGCCGCCCAAGTATTTGGTCAGCTTTTCCATCTCGTGTTTCAGGCCGATAACTTCCTTCTTAGGCAGAACGTCGAAGGTGCCATCTGCTTCCATAGCTTCCAGCTTGCGCAGACGAGCAATACGGGTTTGGATGGTTTTGAAGTTGGTCAGCATGCCGCCCAGCCAACGCTCGTTAACATAGAACATGTTGCAGCGGGTAGCTTCTTCCTTCATAGCTTCTTGAGCTTGTTTCTTGGTACCAACGAACAGAATGCTTTCGCCTGCAGCAGCAACTTCACGGATGAAGTTGTAAGCTTCGTCAACTTTCTTCACGGTCTTTTGCAGGTCAATGATGTAAATACCATTGCGCTCGGTGAAGATATAAGGAGCCATTTTGGGGTTCCAACGACGGGTTTGGTGACCAAAGTGTACACCAGCTTCAAGTAATTGTTTCATAGAGATAATAGCCATTTTTGTTTCCTCCTGTTTTTCCTCCGCAGGGATGCATTTTCATCAATAACTACGCGGCTTACGCAGACAGAAGATGAATTATCCTGCGTGTGTATTTTTACACTCCAACTATTTTATCATAAAAAATCCCACAACACAAGGGGCTGTGGGAGATTTTTTGTAGTAAATTGTATAATTTTTTACAGGTTTATCGCTAAAAGCTAAGTTATTTCCAAAGCGCATGCGCCAGAAATTTTTAGATAATATACCAGAGGTACGCCCCGTAAGAAGCCAGCATCAAAGCACCGCCCCAACGTGCCAAGCGTTCCTTGGGTAAAACACACAGCCACAGCAAAACCGCCGCAGCAATAGCTACATAGGAGTCGAAAGTAAAAGCCTTAGCAAAGGGAATATCCACAATGAGCGCGGACAAGGCCACAACGAACAAAATATTAAAAATATTGCTACCTACGATATTACCAATAGCTATATCAGCATTGCCCTTACGGGCCGCAGTTACAGAGGTAAAGAGCTCCGGAAGGCTGGTGCCCAAGGCCACAATAGTCAGGCCAATAATGCGCTCGCTAAGCCCCATGAACACTGCAATAGCTGTAGCAGCGTTAACAGTAACATTACTGCCAGCGATGATCACCGCAAGGCCACCTAATGTCCACAAAATGCACTTACCAAGGCTCATTTCTTCTTGATCTTCCACCTCTTCGGGTGGAGTGCTCTGCACTGCCATCCTATATAAATAGGCTAGATAAATAACAAAGCCCACGCACAGCACTATACCGTCCCCAAAGCTAATCACGCCGTCCCTACCCTGCCAAAAAAGCAGCGCCGTAATAGCAATAACATAGGGAATCTCAATACGGGCCGTGGAACGTGCCAAAAGCAAGGGCGTAATCACCGATGCACAGCCCAAAATCACTAGGATATTCATAATATTGCTGCCCACCACATTGCCAATGGTGATGTCAGCACTGCCCTTTAAGGAAGCAGCAATACTCACAGCTGCCTCAGGCGCACTGGTGCCCATGGCCACAATCGTTAAGCCAATGACCAGCTGAGGTATACCAAATTTGGCTGCAATACCGGCTGCACCCTCCACAAACCAATCGGCACCCTTGCCCAAAAGCACAAAGCCCAAAGCCAACAAAGCAAATTGTAATACTAATTCCACAATCTTTCTCCTTCCTGCAGCATTCCCAAAACAAAAAGCGAGACCTGCTGCAATAAAATCACAACAAAGTCTCGCTATTTACTCACACAACCGGATTACTAGAAGCAATCGTCTTGACGACAGTGTAAACATGGCCAAAAGCCATGCTAGCTACTCCCTTTATACCTTGAGTTTACTAAAAACAGTCACCTTTGTCAAGAGAGATTTTTACATAATCAATATAGCTAGCAAAAGCTAGAGCAATAATCAATTATTGACTTCTAAAAAAGACGTCTGAATAATATTACTAATAACGCGATGATAGCCCTTTAAAGCCACCATACCACTGCTATCCGCCACACGAATGCCTACGCAACGCACCCGCACGGTGCCTGCCTTCGGATGCTGCCAATTATACTCCAGCTGGACAATCTTGCCGGAATTAATCATCTTAGACACCATCTGCAGCACATATTGAACGCATTCCGGCGAAATCTTGTTAAACCAATTATTGTAGCATTCCTGAGGTGACCACGCCTTGGAGGCCAGCATAATCTCTGAGCAGTTTTTATCCAAGAACATTTCGTAATGATTGGTTTTGGGGTCTAAACGGATAATCCACAGACCCAGCTCCAAATCACGCAGGATATTTTCAGCATTATTATGCACAATATCATAGCCTGGGTCATCATACATTAAATTCCACAGCAAATGGTTATCAAGCTGACGTTCACCCACATCCAGGCTTGTAAACCGCTGTACCTTTTGGTTGTAATCAGCGTAAGCATCGGCGCCATTATCCACAAAGCTAGCAGTAAAAATTGCCGCCTCAACCGGTCTACTAAAAAGATAACCTTGATAAATATCAGGCTGCAAGTCATTCAATAAACGCAGCTGCTTCTCGGTTTCTACACCTTCTAGGCATACCTTGATATTCGAAAAAGTACCCAGCTCCTGCACGGTGCTTATAAGGCGATAATTATAGGCACTTTCAGTAACATCACTTACAAAGCATTGGTCGATTTTGATGATATCAAACTGTAGCTTTTTCAAATAGCTAAGGCTGGAATAGCCCGTTCCAAAATCATCAACGGCGATGTAAATACCTGCCTGCTTCCACAAGCTAAAGATTTTATTAAACTTGTCAAAGTCCCTCAGGTGCATACTTTCTGTAATCTCAAGAGTCAAAGCCTCACCAGGAGCGCCCAGCTCATTCAGGACATCCAGAACCTCCTGCCCAAAGCCATCCTTGTTAAGCTGGATATAGGACACATTCACGCTGACACGAAAATTAGGAATAACCTTGCGCCATTCCATGCATTGCTTTAAGGCTTCGCGCAAAATCCACTTGCCCACGGGGCAAATCATGCCTGTTTTTTCGAGCAGCATAATGAACTCGCCCGGACTCATAAGCCCCCGATTTGGCGAACGATAGCGCAAAAGCGCCTCGGCACCCAAAAGGGAAAAATTCTTGCCATCCACCAAGGGCTGATAGCACACAAAAAAGCCCTCGCAGTCATTCATGATGCTATTACGAATTTCATCCTGTAAATTTATTTGTGACAAATAACGATTGTATTGCTCTGTGGAAAAGAAGCAAACCATGTTTTTGCCATGACCCTTAGCCTCGACAAGAGCTGTTTCAGCATATTGCAAAAGCTCCTGCAGCGAGTTATCTTCACCTATATTAAAGGGTGCAGCACCCACAGAAAGCGTGCAATAACGCTCTAAATCCTTACGCACAGCTTCATAAAAGGCTTCAGCCCGCTTATGATTGGCATGCTGCAAAATTATGGCAAAGCGGTCACCGCTTAGTCTATAGATACCATTCCACTGACCTAAATGCTCTTCGAGAACGTTAGCAATCTTTTGCAAAACCTTATCACCAAAGCTTCTCCCCTTTTGCGCGTTTATAGCAGATAAATCATCCACATCGGTAATAAATAAATATCCCTGAGAACCCTCTAGAATGGCATTGTGCAAATCCTCTCGCCAAGTAACGCCAAAGGCGAGACCAGTGAGCTTATCCACACGGGTATCAAAGGCACTGGTAGAGCAACGGCCAATAATTACACGTCGTTCTCCGTTTTCAATAGTAACCAGATGGCCCTTGTTATTGACCCAGACACGCTTCCCCTGACGATTGATAATGCGGTACTCGGTTTCAAACTCCTGCTCGAGACCATTGGCAACACGAAAAACACCCTTTTCCATCTTCGGTCTGTCCAAGGGATAGGTCAAATTCAACATTTCCTGAATTTCAAAGCCAATGCTTTCCTTACGCTGCAGCACAAAATCCTCGCTGATAATGCGGGTAAAATAGATTTTATCATTCTCCAAATCCCATACATACATGGGGTCGGAGATGCTGGCATTCATGACACGCACTAACTCGATACATTCCTGTAAATTGAGCTTTTTCAATATCTCTAAATTCATATGCACAAGCTCACCTTCTTATGATACACAACTAGTAATCCTTCCTAGTTAAGCATATCACTTTCAAATTAAAACTTCAAGTAAATTTTATTTAGCAATGCGATATGCAGCCTTGCCACTATTCTTTGCCTCGTACATAGCCACATCGCTCTTCTTTAAAAGAATATCCACATCATCAATAACATTGGTAAAGGCTACACCAATGCTAGCAGAAATGCCGGTGAAATCTTCATAATCGTCAGCTAGCTGTAGAAGCTGCTGCAAAAACTCTTCCGCATAGGCAATCAATTGGGCCTCCGTTTTAGTGCCTTCAAGAGCACAAACAAATTCGTCACCGCCGAAGCGCACGCAAATGCCCTCCTTAAAGATTTGCTCCAAAATACGAGCTACCTTGCACAAGAGCTCGTCACCTGCTTCATGACCATAGGTATCATTAATATTCTTAAAATTGTCCAAGTCAACATAAAAAATGCTTACGGGCTCCTTTTCTTCCTTAATGGTACTCATGTATTTATAAAAATAACGACGATTATAGAGCTTGGTCAGGGTATCTGTTTCAGCTGCATTAATGAGCTTTTCCATCAAACGCCTTTCATCCGTAACATCGATGGCGCAGCCCACAGTGCCAATCAGCTTATGGTTATCATCATAAATAGGAGATTTATAGGTAGAGAATTGGCGCAGTCCTCTGCTAGTTTTAACCTTTTCGTCAAAGAGCAGTGTTTTTTGTGCTTGCAAAACTTCCTCTTCCGTTTCTAGGCACACATATTCTCCTGCAGCATATTCTTCTGGCTTTAAATCCCAGATATAGTAATGACCGCGACCTTCTACATCACTTTTTTCTTTACCTACTGCAGCACAAAAGCTGTCGTTAACCTTTAAATGGGCGCCCTTGATATCCTTATACCAAATCAAGGGAGGAATACTATTAATCAAGGTCTCAAAATAATTCTGAGTTAGGTGATAATCCTTTTCCCTTTTGATGCTTGCAAAGAGCTTGGCAATTTTGTTATCCAAAAGCTTATCGCTCGTGGGCAAGCTCCAAATATCGTCTAAACACGCTAAGGTAGCATCATTAAGCTGTTCTAGCTCATCCTCTGCTGCCAGATAGACCTTAGTTGCACCTTTAGGCACAATTGCTAATGCTTCTGCTAAAACAGCAGGGGTGGACTGGCACAGGAATAAATCTGCGTCCTTTAGTGATGCCTCCACATGATCAACATGTTCTACAACATTAGTGAAACCTGCTAAAGAGGGAAAAGCTGCAACCTTTGCATACAAGGAAAGGTCTTGGCTTAAGATGATTACTTTGTAATTGTAATGATACATAAGACACCCACCTAAAATTTCTCTTCTAAATAGTCATGGTAAAACAGTCTAGGTAAAAATAAAAATTATTACAATTTGATTATAGCATATTACAATAGATTTTTCCAGCATACATTTTCAAATAATTGCTATCTTTTGCAAGGAAAAACTGTAAATATTGTACATTACTGCCAGTAAATCCATTGATTAGGGTAAATTACAGCGATGTATTCTTAATTTTACCTTAAATAATTATGAACACTATTAGCAAAAGGTTAAAAAAATACCCTTTAGCAACAGCAGTAGCTAAAGGGTATAAATTGGTTATACTATAAAATTATAGGTCTTCAGTTTGCTCGATGGCACCCTTACGTTTATTAGTCTTTTGCCAGAAGTAGGTTGCTACGATTAAAGCAATACCAACGCCGTCGGTGAGGGTACCAGGAATAATCATGCATACGCCACCAACCAAGAAGGCTACTCTTTGAGCAGTGTTCAGCAGGTTCTGGCAGAAGCCGATCATGGACATGGACACGCCCCACATACCAATAATTGCAGTCAATGCACTATAGGTAATGGTAAAGGCCGTAGCGTTGATCATCAAGAGCTCCGGAGCGAGAACGAAAATATAGGGCACGATAAAGGCCGCGATAGCTAGCTTAGCAGCAATAACACCGCAACGCATGGGGTTAGCGCCCGCAATGCCCGCACCAGCGTAAGCAGCCAATGCTACAGGCGGAGTTACGTCGGCAACGATACCAAAGTAGAAAGCAAACATATGAGCTGCCAATACAGGCACCTGCATTTGAATCAAAGCAGGTGCTGCAATGGTGGAAGTAATTACATAGTTTGCAGTAGTCGGAACACCCATACCCAAGATCAAGGAGGTAATCATGGTGAAGAACATAGCCGGCAACAGCTTACCGCCTGCCAAGTCCAAAAGCGCAGTGGCAACCTTCAGACCTACGCCTGTTTTGGTTACAACACCAATGATAATGCCGGCGGTAGCGCAGGCAATCAACACGCCCAAAACCCCCTTGGAGCCGTCGATGAGGCCTTGGATGATTTGCTTGAAGGAAATACGAGTGGATTTACGCAGACAAGCGCAAATAATGCTCAGCGCGATGGCTGCCAAGGCAGCGCGCATGGGAGTGTAGCCACTTACCAAAAGGTAAATAATAACGATCAAGGGAATTGCCAGATGACCCTTTTCGAGGAACAAGTCTTTGAATTTGGGCAATTGGTCACGAGGAGTACCCTTCAGACCAAATTTTTTAGCTTCGTAGTGTACGCCCAGCCATACGCCGATGTAATACAGCATAGCAGGAATTACTGCAGCTTTAACAACATCAAAATAAGGCACGCCTACAAACTCAGCCATCAAAAAGGCGGCAGCGCCCATAACAGGAGGCATCAGTTGACCGCCGGTGGAAGCAGCTGCTTCTACAGCGCCGGCAAAGGCAGGACGATAACCAAGCTTTTTCATCATGGGGATGGTGAAGGAGCCGGTACCGGCAACGTTACCAACGGAGGAGCCGGATACGGTGCCCATTAAACCGGAGGACAGAACTGCTACCTTAGCAGGACCGCCGGCTGCCCAGCCAGCAATGGCATTGGCCAAGTCGATGAAGAATTTGCCAAGGCCGGTAGCTTCAAGATAGGCGCCAAACAGGATGAACAAATAAATGAAGGTTGAGGATACGCCCATGGGGGTACCAAAAATACCCTCGGTGGTAAAGAAGAGATGGTCAAACATTTCTTCCAAGCCCACACCACGATGGGCCATAATGCCCGGTACATAGGGACCGAAGAATGCGTATAGCAGGAATACAAAGGCCACGATAATCATGGGCCAGCCAACTACGCGACGAGCGGCCTCAAAGACCAGCACCGTGCCAATGAGGGCCACGATAAAGTCCGTTTCCGTATTCATGCCGGCGCGGAGCACCAACTCGTTGTAGTTAACAACAATATACATGGCTGAGCAAGCACCCGCGATGGCAAAAAGCACGTCGATAGGATTCATCTTGCTCTTGGACCAGGATTGTCTAGTGGGATAAAGTAAGAAAATCAGCAAAAAGCCAAAGGTTAAATGGATGGCACGCTGCAGGTGTGCATCCAAAATACCGAAGGTTGCTGTGTATAGCTGAAACGCAGCAAATAAAATACAAATACCATTAATGATATAGCCCCACAAGCCGCTCATTTCGCGCTTGTTGGATTCTTTATCGAATTTTTGCAGTACCTCTTCTGCAGAAAGCTCTCTAATCTGTTCTTCTTTTGCAGACATTGGGTATCAGCTCCTCTCATCAATCTCAACAAAATCTTCAACTAAAAATATTAAAAATAGTTATCACACCAGTAATCATAGCGATACTGAACCTTTATTTTAAGGGCCGTCCCCTGCCCGTACAGCTTGATTAAATCATAATCCTCGCTACCATGGATAAGATGGGGCATGGCCTGCTCGGAAATGCGCAGGGCCAGCTCCTTATAAGGACGGTTCATCTCTAAATCAAAGCGACCATCAGCAGTGCGGGTAAGCTTGCCTTCGCTAGGTGCATAGGGATAGCCCCAGCCCAGAGAAGAAAAGCGAGTGTGGGTCATGGTCATGTTATCTACACCATTGACACGGAAATAATCGTCCCAGGCCGTTTTTTCCACAGAATGAGTCAGACTTATACGCCACTCATCCCCTGAATATGTAGAAAAACAAAAGGGCTTATACTCGCCCTCCGGCACTACGGCTACTACAAGGCGACTAGCATACCAAACTAAAAATAAGGCCACAAAAATAACTATAATTACAAAATGCTTAACTGGGAAAAAAGACCGGGAGCCGGCAATAGCCGGTTTCCGGTCTTTGAAGTTCGGCTTCATGGAAAAATCTTATTTCTCGTTAAAGAATTTTTCAGCGCCCGGGTTCAGTTTAATGGACATACCATCTTTACCAGTAGCCTTGGAGATTGCGCCTGCAGCGGAGTGAGCAGCTTTCATGCGGTCCAGGTTGCCATACAGGGATTTAGCTACGTTGTAAGCAGTGTCAGCATCCATCTTGTCGGTAACTGCCAGCATGCATTTAACAGCAACTGCCGGAACATCTGCAGCTTGCTTAGCATAGGTACCTTGCTTGATAACCAGCTTGGTATAGAAGGGATATTTCTTAATCAATTCGTCAGCCTTAGCAGCGTCTACAGGAACCAGAACAACTTCATGTTGAGTGGAGATATCTTGGATAGCAGCGGTGGGATGGCCAGCAGTTACGAAAGCAGCGTCTACGTTGCCGTCTTTCAGAGCGCTAGCAGCTTCACCGAAGGACAGGTATTGAACTTTAATATCGGAATATTTGATACCATAAGCTTCCATGATTTGACGAGCATTAGCTTCGGTGCCGGAGCCAGCAGCGCCTACAGCAATGCGTTTGCCTTTGAAATCAGCAACGGATTTAATGCCAGATTTCTTCAGAGTTACGATTTGAACGGTTTCAGGATACAGAGTAGCCAAGCCTTGCAGGTTAGCAACCTTCTTATCCTTAAACATTTCGGTGCCATTAGCAGCATAGTAAGCAATATCATTTTGGATAAATGCGATTTCTACTTTGCCTTGTTTCAGCAGGTTAACGTTAGCTACAGAAGCGCCGGTGGATTGAGCAGAAGCGTTAGCGCCTTTAATATTCTTATTCAGGATATCAGCCAGAGCGCCGCCCAGCGGGAAGTAGGTACCGGAGGTACCGCCGGTAGCAATGTTAATGAATTTTTGAGCTGCCGGTTTCTTTTCTTCTTTCTTATCGCCGCCACAACCTGCGATCATGGTAGCCATAACCATCATACCAAGTAAAAATGCCAGAATTTTTTTCATAGTGGATTCCCCTCCTCTGTAATCGAATATGTGCTAAAGAGTCACAGCAACATATTTATTACCAAATCTATTCGTTATATCTTTGTAAAATCCTGCTACTTTTTTGTGAAAAAGCTATTGTATACATAATACATGAAGAATAAACATACAAATTCACTTCTCTTCATCGGAGGTTTTGCTATTTCTATGCATAATTCTTACATTTTTTTACATTTACATCCATCTTTTAAGATTGTTTTTGCCTATTTGCGTAATCTATGTTACAATATTAGTGTTAAATTTATGCCTGATCTCTAAAAGGGTCAGGAATTATGCTTATAAAGCTAAGGCGAAGCAATTCGCTAGTATTATTTAAGGAGTGAAGATTCATGAGTTCCGGAGCTTATCAACTGCGACTAGTTCGCACCCTGTACCAAAATGTTTATGGCTGCATGCTGTATAACGAAAACCAACAGCCCGTTGGCCAATTAGAAATCGTTCCCAATATTCCCCTGGACCGTAGCCAAGTGCCTGAGGATGCCCCTGAGGTTTCCGCTTATCTTTTGGTTATTGTGAAGGATGCTGATATCAACAAGGATAACCTGATTGATTTTGAAGAACGCGCTTCCTATGCACTTTTAAAACGCTTCTCCACTGAAGAAATTGCCTTCCAACATTGCCAATTCTATTATCCTTCCCCGGCCTTCATTTTTGAACAACCGGACGCAACCACCAGCCCCATTATGTAATTGAAGACGCAAAAAGCTGGCACTTATGTGCCAGCTTTTTTATTACTACCTATGCTTTACCGCGAGGCTGCGGATGGAAACATTCACGTTCTTCACCTGCATAGCAGTCATATACTCCACCTTTTCTTTAATCTTGGCCTGCAGCTGCCTAGTTACCGCGAAAATCTTTACCCCATAATAAAGCACAACCTCCACGCCAATAACAATTCCCTTGGAATTGTCGCTACGGCGGCGCACCTTAATATCCAGCACCTTGTCCACACCCTCTAGCTTTTCAGCAATAAGGTTAATAATATCCTCAATGGCTGTATCAGCTATTAAAAGCTTGCCATAAAAGCTAAAGGAGGGGCGCACAATACTGCGGTCCGCTTCCTTTTCCTGTCGCCTTTGGCTGGAAAAGATATTATAGGGCAAGTCCGCAAAGTAGCCTGTAAAATGTGGCTTCAGCTCCACCGTGGGAACGGGCACAATATGCTTGCCCTCTTGCAAACGGGAGTAGCGCGCCTTTTTTATCTCGGCCTTGCTGGCAACCTGATTAATGTACACGGTTTTCACCGGCGCGTCAAGCCCCAGCTTTTTTGTGATTTTGCCAATCATATTATCCGAAGTAGCAATAATGAGCAAGCGTTTAATATTACTGGTTTCCAACGCTTTGCGCACTTCCTCGGCATGCTCCTTGTCGGTAAAAATTGCCCTTTTAACAGCCTGTATTCTATTTTGCTCATTTTTAGCAGAGGTACCTGCCAAAATTTTGGTACCCTTGATTAATAAACCATCGTCGATAATAGCATCACATTTATTATCAAAGGCAACGCCAATAGCATGATGGCTTTTACCAGTACCACTGGGACCAACAAAAGCAATTACTTCCATTCTATAACATCCTTAACATCATTATAATGAACCTGCCATACGCCTAGCTCCGTGGGATAGCGGTCCGGGATGGCATGAAAATCACTGCCACCGCCCACCATGAGGTTTAGCTCCTGCGCCAGCGCAAGCCACTTGCGCTGTGCCGCTGCATCAGCGCTAGGGTGATACACTTCGATTCCATCAAAGGGGACTGTGCGCAGTAGCCTTTCCGGCAAGCTGGTGTCCGCCAGCTCCGACGGATGCGCTAGCACAGCGATGCCCCCTGCCTGGTGAATTAATGCCACAGCTTCTTCAGGAGAAAGCTTGGGCTGGGGCACATAGGCCGGCCCGCCCCGGTGCAGCAGCGCATCGAAAACCTCCTGAACGGTGTTAAAATACCCCTTGGCCACTAACGCCTTGGCCACATGGGGACGGCCTACTGCCCTATTTTTAGGGTCGCACGCCTCAACCTCAATATGATAGCCTAAGCCATCCAGCTTGGCAAGCATCTTTTCTAGGCGACGCTCGCGGCCATGGCGCATTTCGTCCATTTTGGCGTGGAGCGCTGCGCAGCCCCTATCCACATGATATGCCAAAATATGCACGGAATCATTTTCACATTGGCTGCCCAGCTCTACGCCTGTTAACACCTTAATGCCAAGCTTGGCAGCAGCTGCTTGTGCCTCGGTAACCCCATTCCAAGAATCGTGATCCGTAATAGCAATAACAGCTAGTCCCTTACTAGCTGCCTCCTCAACAAGCTGCGAAGGAGTATAGCGCCCATCACTAAAGGTACTATGCAAATGTAAATCTACCAGGGGATTCTTAGTCAAACCATCTCTTAGCCTATAAGCTGCATCAGCTTCCTGAGCAAATTCCTTCATCTTCGTAAAACCTCAAAATTCGCAATCAAAACATATATCGTAATTATAAAGCCTCTGCCAGCTTAATCAATGTCAGCGTGCCAAAGCCCGTGCCACCCTTCACCTTATGACCACTGGTCTTATCGCTGGTGGATGTGCCGCCAATATCAAGATGCGCCCAGGGGAGGTCCTTTGCCACAAATTCGCCGATGAAGAGACCACCGGTGATGCAGCCACCGGGCCTGCCTGCACTATTTAATAAATCGGCAACATCACTTTTAATTGCTTCCCTGCATTCAGGTAAGCTGGGCAGCTGCCAAAAATTTTCTCCGGCAAATTTGCCGGCTTTTTTTATTTGTTCCACCAGCTCGTCATTATTGGCAATAATACCACTGGTTTCCTTGCCCAAGGCTATAATCACAGCGCCGGTCAAGGTAGCGATATCAATAACCTTTTGGGCGCCCAGCTGGCAGGCATAATGGACTGCATCAGCCAAAACCATGCGCCCTTCGGCATCGGTGGAAATAACCTCGATGGTTTTGCCATTGGCTGCACGCACAATGTCGCCGGGACGCTGTGCTCGGCCCCCAGGCATGTTTTCTGCGCAGGCTAAAACGCCCAGCACATTGCATTTCAGCTCCAGGCTAGCAATGGCCTTCATTGCGCCCAACACAGCGCCGGCGCCGCTCATGTCATCCTTCATCTCGCCCATGCCATCATCGGGCTTGATGGAAATACCACCGCTATCAAAGGTGATACCCTTGCCCACAAAGGCAATAAAAGGAGTATTTTCGTCCTCAGCGCCCTGATACTTAAGCGTAATCATGCGCGGGGGATTCACACTACCCTGACCCACTGCCAAAATAGCACCCATTTTACGGTCCGCCATTTGGACTTCGTCCAAAACCTCCACGTCCAGTGGCAGCTCTACAGCTAAGCTGCGCGCAGCTTGGGCCATGGCCTCAGGATTTACAACATTGCCTGGACGGTTAACCAAATCCCGCGTAAAGCACACTGCCTCGGCACTAATAGCTGCCTTGCGCACCAGCTCCTCCGCCTCGTCGATAGCCGAGAGCAAGATTAAAGCACAATCCTTAGGCTGCTTGGTTTCGCTCTTAAATTCTGTAAAGCTATAAGCGCCCAGGTACAAGCCTTCAACAATTGCTTCAAGATAAGCACCTCGCTTGGTGTTGGTCAAAATGGGCGCAGCAGCCACGGCCTGCGTAACCTTGGCCTTGCGCAGTGCCCTTGCAGCCTCCCCGGCCGCCTTGCGAAAGGCCACCGGCTTGCACTCCGAGCCAACGCCACAGCCTGCTACAACCACGGTCAAAAGGTCTTCTCCCTTGGGTACTACCAATTCACTAATAGTGCCTATCTCAAACATATCCTCGTGCAGCTTAGCATAGGCACTAACTGCCGTCGCAAGCTGCTCCGGCAAATGTAGCTTGGGCAAGCCCTGTAAGCACTCCTTGCACAAAAAGAGACAAAGCCCATCCATAATTTCGTATGCCGCAGGAGCCACTACACCTGCTGTAATTTCTAAATGATTCAGCATCTTTTTTCAACCTCTATTTCCTGTATAAATTATTTAAATTCTACCGCCGTATGCAAATCTTCAAGGAAGGTATTGCCGGAGCTACGTTCCAAGGTCAAATCACTCACTACAACCTGCATCTCGCGACGACGCTCACCCTTCACAAAATGGGAACCCAGCGCATGGATGGTATAGGGAGTACCATTAATCTCGCCGATATACATAACCACATGTCCATCCATATAAAGTCCTGCGCCCGGCTGCAAATCCTTAATGGATGCCAGCTTTTGGGCACTATCCAAGAATTCCAGCAAAACACGATTGCCAGCAGTGTTCACCTGCTCATCCGTGTTGCGGGGCAAATAAATACCCACAGTGCGATAAGCATTGAGCAGCAAAGCGGAGCAATCCACGCTTTCCTTTAGGCCGCCCCAGCCATAGGGCATACCATAAAAGCGGAAGGCACTGCGCACAATATTATTGTTCGTATAAGGCAAATAACCCTTGTGCAAGGCCTTAGAGGCCTTGGGCACATTGAAGCGCTGCTTCAGTAAATTGCCATTGGGCTGACGCACAGGCACCTCTACAGTGTAAAATATAGGTTCCTCGACTACCACTGGCAAGCGTGCGCCCTGCTGATAGAGCACATCATTTTTGCCCACCTTCACTGCATATTTTGCATCGGTAACAACTAAAAAATTCTTGGGATTAGCAAATTGCAGCCAAGTTTTTTTATCGGTTAGTGCCACATTAAAGCGAGAAATCCAGCCGCTATAATTGTAGCTTTGCACATAATAAAAGTAACCGTTAGCGCTTTGGTGCAAAATAGCCACTGGCTCGCCGGGGTCAAGAGCGGTTTCCTGCAACACATCAAACTCTTTATCAGCTGCGTAATAGAAAAGCCCTTGCCCAGTGGGCAGATTGCGGATGGAAGCACGGGTAACCGTCACGGCATAGCGCACATTCACCGTTGTAGGGATGGCCTTAATATTAGTTTGCGCGCGCAAAATATTTTTATAATTATCGCTAACCTTGTTGCCATTTAAGTATAAATCGTCCTCCAGCACCTGGTAGTTCATGATGCGGGTTTTCAGGGCATCACCGCTATATAGAGTGGGATAACTGCTCATATCATAAACTGTGCGAGAAACAGTGCGAATTTTGCTATTAAAGTTTTGCACTTCATTAGCATCCAAAACGAGCTTATCCCCATTCTTATTTTGCTTAAGCCAGTATTCTGGATTTACTAGCGCAGGATAATTGGTTATACCACTGGCTTCCATAATGAGTGGCTGCACAAAAATCCCCACTGCCACTAGCAGACTACACAGAAATTTATAAAACAAGGCTCTTCCTCCTTTGAAAGCTGTATGTTAGGCTCTTTTGCTATAATATTATATAATTCTTTTTGATATGCTAAAATCCTGCTATGATAAAGACTTTTTCCTAAGAAATTCTCGTCCGAAAATACAAAAAGGACTGCTGCCAAAGCAACAGTCCCAATTTATTAAGAATTAGTGTTTGCGTGCGTTGAAGCACTCGCGGCAATAAACCGGACGATCGTTAGAGGGTTTGAAGGGTACCATGGTCTCTTTGCCACATTCTGCGCAGATTGCAGGGAACATTTCGCGTTGCGGACGCTCGGTTTGGATGCCCATGCGTTGTTTACGAGCTTGACGGCAAGCGGGGCAACGACGAGGTTCGTTGGTGAAGCCCTTTTCTGCGTAGAACTCTTGCTCAGATGCGGTAAATACAAATTCTTGGCCGCATTCGCAGCAGGTTAAAGTCTTGTCTTCTTTCATGAATAAATCACTCCTTATCATAGATAATACCCCAAAGAACGCATTAAGATTTTACTGAGGCTTCCCCATCTCATCAATGGTTATATCTATGATTGAAGAAGTTTAGTAACTTAAACGGACCACTGAGATACCAATATCAGTATATAGTACCGGGATACAAATGTCAACTACAGTTTATAAAAAATATGTTAAGCAGGGTACAACTTTGTGCAAGTTAAGGCCTTGCTCAAATCACATGGGCTTCAATGCTACGCTTTAAAAAATCGGCCACGTTCATAGTGTCTACGCAAAGATTCCCCTGCCAATCACTTAGGGTGGATACGGACACATTGTAGACGCTGAGCCGCCAAAGATTATTCAAGGGTATGCCCAGTGCCAGACACAGCTGCAGACGAATGATACCACCATGGGACACAATGGCAATGTTTTTGTCGTGACCCTGCTCAGCAAAGATTTGCTCAAAGGCTAAACGGCAACGCTCCTGAGCTGCAGCAAAGGTTTCTCCATGGGGCGGCTCCCACTCAGCAGGACGATGCAAAAACGCTTCCATTTCCTTGGGCCAACGGGCGGTAATTTCAGCATATTCCAGTCCTTCCCAATCACCAAAGCTTATCTCCTTGAGTAAATCCATGGAGCGATATGCCATATTGCGGCTCATGGCAAGCTCAGCAGCGGTCATACGGGCACGCAGCATGGAGCTAGAATAAATGCAGTCGATTTTTTTATCGGCCATGTAGGCTGCCATTTGGCGGGCTTGGTCGAGACCCGTAGCATTTAGCGGCAAATCCATCTGGCCCTGGAACTTGTGTCCCAGATTACTATCGGTTTCGCCGTGGCGAATTAAATAGATTTTTCCCATTACTCTTCCTCTTTTTCTCTAACAAAAGTTTATGAACATTTTATTCTCCTACCGCGTTTCGGGGTAGGAAACAAGTGTTTAGTTTTATTTTGCTTGTTTATTCTGCTCGGCCAAGGAGAATTCCTTCACCTCGGCGTGCACGCTGGCTTCCTCAAAGGTCTCCATTTCCTTATAGGCCTTGATGCCACCATCTAAAAGAGTAAAGCACAGGGCTGCGCCCTCACCGGCCCCATCAGGAATGCCCAAGCGCAAGGGTGCCACCAAATTAAGCTCTTGCAAAAGCTCTTCAGAACCCTGCTCAGCACTCACATGACCGGCAAAGCAGTAATCCACAACGTTAGGCGCAAGTTCCATAGCCTTTTGAGCAGCCTTCAGTGTAGCTACACCATCCAGCATGACTCCCACCCGCATAGCAGCAGCCTGCAAAATGCCACCGGTCATGGCAGTGATAACCATTTCATCCTCGGCATTGGCTAAACAGCCAAAGCCTACAAGCCCCAATCCATTTTCGTGGATAATTTCCTGAACTAGAGCGGCACCCTCCTCCATAGCATCCTCTGCATTTTCAGAGGTAACCAAAAGGGCTTGTGTTCTAGCACCGGTTTCTGCAGCTAGTACGTTCACCGGTAATTGGGCTTGCATAATTTGCTCTGCCTGCCCAGCCTGGGCTATTCCACACCACACAAGCAGCTCCCTTTTGGGATACTCCAGATCCAGCTTATTATATTTTCGTACGATGCCTGCATATTTAGCAGTCATTTTTTCCAATTGAGCAAGACTGCCCACGGGCTTGATTAAAGCGTCAAAGCGCGCCTGAGCCAGCTTAGCACAGTTTGCGTCCCCGGGCACGATTTTCGCAATAATTTCTTCGATATGCATAGGATATTCCTCCCATTACTTACATTATATACTAGGTAAGTCTGAAAGCGAAGCTCTTATGGCTGCTTTCACTTAAAAATCACACTAAATAAGTGGCCAGCATTAAATAAACCACCACGCCGCATTCTGTCAAAAACCCATAGGTATCGCCGGTGAGTCCACCCAATTGGCCGCTAAGAAAGTGAGCAATGCCTTGGCAAATCATAAAGGTTGCCACTGCGGTGTATAAATAGGGCAAGCCACAGGCATAGACCATACCAATGCACAAAGCAAAGGCAATATAGGTATACACCGGCTTGGCATAGGCCTTAAACATGTGACCAATACCTGTTTTGCGAGCATATTTGTAATTTACAATATAGTTAACCATAAAGGTACGTGTGGAGATGTACAAAGCAACTAAAACATATGTTAGCTTCATGGGGTCTAACGTGGTGTAGGCTGCTACCTTTAATAGCACAAGACACACCAAGGCGATGACAGCGTTGGAGCCAACATGGCTGTCCTTCATGATTTCCAGCATACGCTCGCGATTGCGAGCACTAAAAACGCCGTCGGAGGTATCCATGAAGCCATCATACATCAACGCTCCGATAATAATTAGCTCGGCTAGCACCAGCATCACTGCACGCATAAAAGCGGGCGTTTGCAAATAGCAGAGCCCGTAATTGACTGCGCCCATAAAAACGCCCATGACGAGGCCTACTAGGGGGAAATAGGGTACACTGCGACTGAAATCATCATCATGCCATTCGGTGCGATTAGTAAAGCGCAGTCTTGTTAAAAATTCTAAGCAGGTTATAAAATCACGCATGGCTTCACCTGCTTATTTGTGTAATTGATTATAGACATCCATAGCACTTTGTAGCACTACAATGGCCAGGCTGGCGCCGGTGCCCTCGCCCAGACGCAGGCCTGCGTCGACGATGGGCGTCAGCTGCATCAGCTCCAGCATGGCTTTAGCAGAGATATCGCTGCTCAAGTGGGAGCAAAGCATATAATCACGGCAAGGAGGATAGAGACCGTATGCCAAAAGCGCTGCAGCCGTAGCATTAACGCCATCCACCATGGTGGGCACACGGCGGCGTGCGCCGCCGATGATGACGCCGGCAAGGCCGGCGTGGTCATAGCCGCCCACCTTACAAAGAATGTCCATGGCGTCACCCTTAATAGGCTTGTTCTTGGCCAAGCCATCAATCACGACTTGACGCTTAATACGCATACGCTCATCGTTGATGCCGCTACCGCGGCCCACAGTGAGCATGGGATCCAAGCCCAAAAAGGCGCTGGCAATGGCGGCAGTGGCAGTGGTGTTACCAATGCCCATCTCGCCAGTGTAAAGCAGGTTATAGCCCTTATCGATGCACATATCTGCCATGTCCATGCCCACACGAAGCGCAGCCTCCGCCTGCTCCCTGGTCATGGCAGGCCCTTGGGTAAAGTCTTCGGTGCCCCAGGCAACCTTGTGAGGATGGACATGGTCCATATCGCTCAAATCAAAGGCTGTGCCCACATCACAAACGAATACATCCGCCTTGGCATGGCGTGCCAGCACCGTGGCACCGGCGGTGCCACGCTTGTAGCCGTTAATCATTTGGCGGGTTACCTCTTGGGGATAAGCACTAACGCCATACTTAGCGATGCCATGGTCGCCACACATCAAGACCATGGCAGAGAGCAGCTTTTCGGGCACGCCGCCAGTCATGGCGGCGTATTGCTCAACCATTTCCTCTAGCTTGCCCAGATTGGGGCCTGTTTTAGCAATAGTTTGCCAGCCGCCGCGAACCTTCGCGGCGGCAGCTTTATCTAATGCAGGAATTACAATCTCTTCCATCATTTTCTCCTCTTAGTCATCGAATTTAAAAGCCAATTTTTTCATATCCACGGCTTGACCTGCCACGCACAAATACACATTGTCCGCCGCCTCAGCCACTCTTTGGTTCACCCAGCCAGCCAAATCACGGTATTCTCGAGCCATTTGATTGTCGGGCACAATGCCACTGCCCACCTCGTTGGTCACAAAAACTACAATTTTGCCGCATTGGCGTGCTGCTGCCAAAAGCTTATCTATTTCGGCATAAACATACTCACAGCGCTGCAAAAACTCCACCTTTTCCGGGTCAGGAGCATTTTTGCCATAAAATAAATTGGCCATATATATGGTTAAACAATCGAAAAGCACTGCGCCTGTTTCCACGCCCAAGCCAGCAAATACCTTGTCAGCTTCATATGGGGCTTCGTGATTAACCCAACGGCCATCATTGCGACGCTGGCGGTGCAGTCGCACACGCTCTGCCATTTCTGCATCAAGAATTTCAGCGGTAGCTATGTAATCGCATTTGGGAGAATAATGCAATACATAACGCTCAGCAAACTCGCTTTTGCCACTGCGAGCGCCACCTGTAACCATAATCAATTTTCCAGCCATTTTCTTGCCTCCCTCCATAAAAAAGCCTCCCACTGCTGGCGGGAGGCTCCAAAATCTCATAATAATCCTATTTAATTGCGCACGAAAACCAGCCTATCTCCCGTAAGCCCACGGTTTCGCAACAGGCAGGTCTCCTGGCTTAGCTTCATCGCCCAAAGCGCCTTCCCAACTTGCGTCAGTGACATTTTGCTTGGACTCCACTTACAGTAGCGGGACTGCTCCGGATTCACACCGGATTCCCTTTTCAGCAACAATCATTACAATCGTCGCACCTGTCAAAAATTTCCAAGTCTCTATATTCTACGCACTTGCGTTTTTTCCTGCTAGCTTTGCAAAAGCTAAAGAAATCTTTTTAGTTTGGCAAGCCATATTGGGGCTTCAACAGCTTTATGCCTTTAAAGCCTCGATGGCAGCCTTGATATCCTTAGCCCCATAAACATAGGAGCCTGCTACCAATACATTAGCACCTGCCTCACGCACCAGCTTGGAGGTTTTATCGTTGATGCCACCATCCACTTGGATATCCACGGCAAGGCCTGCGTCAGCAATCATTTTATGCAGACGGGCAATCTTCGGCACCATGCTTTCGATAAAGGACTGCCCACCAAAGCCTGGGTTAACGCTCATGATTAAAACCATATCCACATAGGGCAGGATTTCTTCCACGGCTGCCAGGGGAGTTGCAGGGCACAGCGCCACGCCAGCCTTCATGCCTTCGCTTTTAATTTGCTGGATGCAGCGATGCAAATGCTTGGTTGCTTCCACATGCACCACAATTTGGTCCGCACCGGCAGCTTTAAAGTCGGCAATATATTTTTCAGGATTTTCCACCATTAAATGGCAGTCAAAAAACATTTTCGTGGTCTTGCGAATGCATTTTACTACAGGAGCACCAAAGGTTAAATTTGGTACAAAAAGACCATCCATTACATCAATATGTACCCAGTCAGCACCAGCGACCTCAATCTTTTTAATATCCTCGCCCAGCTGTGCGAAATCCGCTGATAAAATGGACGGAGCGATTAAAAGCTTATTTTGCATCATTTTCTTCCCTCTTTCTCTTTTAGTAAACGTATTTCCTCCAGCATAGCCAGATAGGATTCGTAGCGACTTGCCGCAATTTTCCCGGCACGCACAGCCTCCTTCACGCCACACACAGGCTCGTGAGTGTGGGAGCAAGGACAGAAGCGACAGCCAGCCTCAAACTCAGCAAACTCTCGAAAGGCTGCCAAGACCTGCTCAGTCTCTAAACCCTCCAAAAGCAAATTGCCAAAGCCGGGTGTATCGGCGATATAACCTTCATCGAAGGGCAATAGCTGAGCAAAGCGCGTGGTGTGCTTACCCCGACCAATTTTTTCGCTAACAGCCCCTGTACGCAAGTCCACATTGCTGTCTATGGCATTGATGGTTGAAGACTTGCCCACGCCGGAGGGACCACCAAAGGCACATATCTTTCCCTTTAAACGCTCGCGCAGCGCTTCCACCCCAGTGCCATTTTTAGCAGAAATAGTAAAGACCTCGTAGCCTATGGCTTCGTAAATACCCCGCACCCTTTCAATAAGACCGCTAGGAGCTTGGTCCTCTTTGTTCAGCACTAAAATAGTAGGAATTTTGGCCAGCTCAGCCAATGCTAATAGCTTATCTGCCAAAAGAAAGCTAAAATCAGGAGCTGCACAAGCAAAGGTTGCTACGAATAAATCCAAATTAGCCATGGTGGGTCTAGGCAAAAAATTCTTACGGGGCAGCACCCTTTTTATCATGCCCTCGCCCGCCTTGCCAGCTTCTAGCAGCACTAAATCACCCGTAGCCAAGGAGAAGCGATTTTGCTTCATCCTGCCCTTAACCTTGCAGGTAAAAATATCGTCCTCCACCTTAACATAATAATAGCCATTATAATTTTTTAAAACAAGTCCTTGTAGCTCGCTCATCTTACAAAACCTTTTCACTAGCTACCTTGCCATCGCAATAGAGCTGCACACGAGCATCGCCCACATATTCTACACGTTGGCGCAAGCGCACGCCACCCCTTTGGGTGCCACTATAAATATTAGTTTTGCCATTGGCGTCAATCAATACTAACTGTACCGCTACAGGCTTATTGCCCGGAACAACAAAGTCAACATAGGCGCTCTTCTTTTGGCCACTGCCCGCTGCCACAGAAATGCTCACTGGATCTCCGGCACCAATTTTAGTGCCTGCATTGGGGTTAGAGGCTAGAACAACATTCTTTACAGCGCTATAATCATTTACTTCCTTCACCTCGCCCAAGGTCAAGCCTGCCTTAGCAAGCAAACGCTTAGCATCGGTGATGGATTTGCCTATCAAATTGGGGACTTCCTTATCGCCCTCGTTAATAATTAAATCGATACCACTGCCCTTGGGAGCTTTGTCCATAGCCTTAGGAGATTGAGCTAGCACAACGCCAATACGCTGGCCCTCCACATGCTTTTTGGTAATTTTGCCAATTTTGAAGCCAGCTGTTAAGAGTGTGTTTTCGGCCTTACTCTCGGACATACCACCCACATCGGGCACTGCCTTAAGCTCCGCACCCTTGCAGATGGTGAGAATAATCAAGCTACGTTGCTTGCGCTTTTCACCTGCCTTGGGTGATTGCTCCATAACGGTACCGGGCTTAAACTTAGCCGGATCACCATATTTTTCTTCCAAGTCAACCTTAAACTCTTTTTCCTCTAGTAGCTTTTGCGCCTCAACCACGGTCATGTTTTTCACATCAGGCACTTCAATTTCAGTCAAGCTACGGTTGAACAAAAAGTGTGCTACCACGGAAATAGCCACCACACAGGCGGTGATATAAATCATGAGCTTGGTATAATTCATTTTTCTTTTCTTCATATCCCCAGTCGCACCTGCCCTTTCCTTTTCAGCTTCAGCTTGCGGCTCCTTCGCAGCTGGCTCCTCACGATACACAGCACTTGGTAGAGGCATGGTAGCACCCATTTCCTCCTCTGTCAGCTGTTGACGCCGCACCGGCTGCATAATTACGGTTTTTCCTTCCTCATCAGCTGCATCCATAGGCAAAGCGCTTGCCTTTACACGGCCCAATTCTTGAGTATAATCCTCATTACTAAAGGGGAATAGCTGCATTTTCAGATTAAGCAAATCCTTGCGTAAATGAGCTGCATTTTCGTAGCGGTCTTCACAGCGCTTAGCAAGAGCCTTATCCATAATCTCCTGCAAGCCCTCGGGCACATTGTCCATATAGTCCGCTAAACGGGGCAGGGGCTTCTCCACATGCATCATGGCCACTGCAACTGCGGTAGTTCCCTTATAGGGAACCTGCCCGGTTAACATTTCAAAAAGCACAATACCCAAGGAGTACACATCGCTTGAGGCTGTTATTTGCCCGCCACTAGCCTGCTCGGGAGAAATGTAATGTACGGAGCCCATAACGGATTTAGAATAAACCATGGTTTGGTTCGTCACCATTTTAGCAATACCAAAATCCGCAATCTTAGGATTCATATTTTGATCGAGCAAGATATTTTGGGGCTTGATATCACAATGGATAATCTTTTGGCTGTGA
The DNA here is from genome assembly GCA_051866495.1 of Phascolarctobacterium sp. Taxonomy (GTDB): domain Bacteria; phylum Bacillota; class Negativicutes; order Acidaminococcales; family Acidaminococcaceae; genus Phascolarctobacterium_A. Next base: position 31,536 of record JBJDXD010000076.1, read on the forward strand.
GCATGCTGCAATGCATCTGCCAAACGCACACCAATTTCTAAAACGGCATTCAAGCTTAGCTTATGCTCCTGCATATACTCCTTTAAGGTCACGCCGTCCACATATTCCATCACAATATATTGGTTATCACCCTCGCTAGCAACATCATAAATATTGATGATGTAAGGATGCACCAGACGAGCAGCAGATTTCGCCTCACGCTTGAACTGATCCAAAAGCTCCTTGTCGCCGAGGAATTGGTCCCGCAGCATTTTTACAGCCACATCTCGGTCCAAAAGCTCATCATGGGCTAAGAAAACCTCTGCCATGCCACCGTTGCCCACGGGACGGATAATTCTATAGCGTCCGTTCAGTATGGTATTGTCCTTCTTATCCATTCACGGCTTCCTCCCCTGCTGTAGATTTTTGAGCTAGATCAATTAAAATAAAGGATACATTATCCCTGCCACCATTATTCAAGCTGCGTTCAAGCAGCGCGTCGGCAACCTTTTCTAAGTCTTCGCCACCAATAATATCTAAAATTTCCTGCTCCCGCAGCATATCACTAAGGCCATCACTGCAAAGCAAAAGCCTATCATCAGGAACAAGCTTAAAATGCAAGCTATCTGCGCGCACACTTTCCTCCACACCCAAGGCCTTCATGAGGATATGGCGCTGAGGATGGCTAAAAGCTTCCTCCTCGGTAATTTCACCGCTAGCCTGCAAATTAGCCACATAGGTATGGTCGCGAGTTACCTGCACTAAATTACCTTCTCGATAGGTATAAAGCCTGCTATCACCAACATGGCAGCAATAAGCTGTGCCATCACCAGGTAAATAGAGCGCTGTCATAGTAGTGCCCATACCCGTGAATTTATCATTGCTCACAGCCATTTTAAAGACATGGGAATTGGCCTTAGCAAAGGCTTCTGTAAGCACCTTACGAATATTTTGCTCTCCCTGCTCATGACGAAGGCTATGCGTAGCCGCCTCAAAAGCCTTAAGAATGGCACGGCTAGCAATCTCGCCTGCGGCGTAGCCACCCATACCATCTGCTACTGCAAATAGATAGGGCTCGCGCACAAGCAGTGCATCCTCATTATTTTCCCTGACTAGGCCCACATGGGTCCTACTGACTACCTGCATTATTTTTGCTCCTGTTCCTTGGCAAATTTGGCCCGTAGCTGCCCACAAGCCGCATCTATATCCTTACCCATTTCCTTACGCACGGTGGCATTAATCCTGTTTTTAGCAAGCACCCTTACAAAGCGCTCTATTGCAGCCTTGCTGGGGCGTTCAAAGCCCTGCTCCGGCACAGGATTAGCCGGTATCAGATTAACACTAGCATGCTTGTAACGCAGATAATTACTCAAAAGCTCCGCATCCTGCACACTGTCATTTTTATCCTTCAATAAAATATATTCATAGGTGACCTGACGACCACCGGCCTCACTATAAGCCTCGGCAGCGGCAATAACATCCACAAAGGGAAAGCCCTTATTTACAGGCATGAGGCTGGTGCGTAAATCGTTTTTAACCGCATGCAAGGACACCGCTAAATTAATAGGCTTGCCCTGCTCTGCTAAACGCTTGATGCCAGGAATGATGCCGCAGGTGGAAATAGTCATATTCCGATAGCTCATAAAGCAGGTATCCTCCCGGTGGAGGAAGTCCAAGGCACCCAGCACTGCTTCAAAATTGAGCATGGGTTCACCACTACCCATCACTACCACGCGAGAAACCATTGCTTGTTCGTCGCGAATCCTTTCGTTAAAAAGATATACCTGAGCAATGATTTCGGCAGCGGTCAAATTGCGCACAGCTCCCTTCAGACCGCTGGCACAGAAAGCGCAGTGCATATCGCAGCCAACTTGGCTAGAAACGCACACGCTATAGCCATAGTCATGGTGCATGAGCACAGTTTCTACGCTATTGCCATCCGGCAGCCCTAAAAGCAGCTTGCTGGTCATGCCATCACTGGAATTTTGCTCCCGCAGGATGGTTATTTCCCTTGGTAGCACAGTAAAATTTGCTTTCAAAATAGCAATATCCGCTTTACTCAAATTATGCATAGCAGCAAAGTCAAAAACAGACTTTTGGTAAAGCCATTGGAAGATTTGCTTGGCACGAAACTTTTTCAGTCCCTTGGCTACCAGCACTTCCTGCAATTCTTCAATTGTTAAGCCAAAAATATCCTGTTTCATGCTCGCTCCAGTACGCAAATATAAAAGCCATCTATCTTGTCAACCTGTGGCAGGAGTTGTAATTCTTCAACCTGCTCCCCTGTAAGAGGATGAGCGAAGGGCACGCGCTGCCACGCGGTATTTTTTGCTAAAAATTCTTCGATTAAGTAATGATTTTCGGACTGCTCAATGGTGCAGGTGCTGTAGACTAAGCGCCCACCCTCCTTCACATATTGAGCAGCGTTCTGTAAAATTGCTAGCTGCAGGGGCGGAAAGAGCTTGAGGTCCTTGCGCTGCTTACGCCAGCGGGCCTCCGCCCGCCGCCTTAGCACGCCCAGCCCTGAACAGGGCGCGTCCACCAGCACTCTGTCAAATTTGCCCAGCCACTGGCTGCGCAGCACGGTGCCATCGTTAAGAGTGGGCTTCACGATGGTGATGCCCAAGCGAGCTGCATTCTCTGCAATCAGCTCCAGCTTGTGAGGATGCACGTCGCAGGCAGTGACACTGCCTGCGTTTTGCATCAGCTGCGCCACATGGGTAGTTTTACCACCCGGGGCGCTGCATAAATCCAGCACCTCCATGCCTGGCAGCGGTGCCAAAAGGCCCGCCACCAGCATGGAGCTTTCATCCTGAACGTAAAAGGCATCGGGCATTTTCGTTAGTAGCTCGCCCAAGCTAGTATCATTCAGCTTAGAAACTACAATGCCCTCCTTGCACCAAAGGGATGGTGCAACCTCCGCCCCCAGCTCAGCCAGCTCTTCTAGCAAACGCTCCCTAGTAATCACTAAGGTATTAGTGCGTAAACAGATTGGCGCAGAGGTATTATTAAAGGCTAAAAGTGCCTCTGTCCCCGCCTTTCCCCAAGGACCAAGCCAACGCTTCACCAGCCAACGGGGATGGCAGTATTTAAGAGCAAGATAGCCTGCATCATCAGCTTCAGGATCTGGCAAAGCCAGCTCCTTTGCCTGCTGCTTACGCAGCAGACCACGCAGCACGCCGTTAACAAATTTGGCGCTACCTTCGTGGCTCACGCAGCGAGCCAACTTCACAGCCTCGTTACAGGCTGCAGAGGCGGGAATGCGCTCCATGTACAGCAATTGATAGGCGCTCAGCCTTAATGCTGCCAGCACGGGCTTTTCCAATTGCTCCAGCGGACGGCTCACACATTTTTCCAAATACCAATCCAGCGTGCCCAAGGCTTTAACTGTACCATAAACCAGCTCCGTGAAAAGACGGCGCTCCACTGGCTCTAAAGCATGGCTACGCAAATATTTATTGATGGCCAAATTTGTATAAGCGCCCTCCTCCAATACCTCAAGCAGCACCGCTAAGGCAGCGCCACGAGCATTTGGGGGAAGCTTCGTTATACGATTAGTTTTAACTTGCTTGCTGCTTTGCTTCTGCATTCTTTTCGTTAGCTTCCTCGTCATCCATAAAGGTTAATATTGCTGCTTCTAATTTATTGATATCCACTTTAGTATTAAAGCATGGCCCAAAGGGGCGCTCATTGAGCACACCCAAAACCGGCAGGGGAAAAACATCCTGAATGCCGCTGGTTAAATCCCGCTCACAGGCCACTGCCACAATGGCCTTGGGTCTTGCCTGCTTTACCATCTGTCGCGCCAAGGTGCCACCAGTTGCCACGGCAAAGTGACAGCCATATTTATGTGCCAACGCCAGCATGGAGCCCACACAGCAGCCACCGCATTGACGGCAGTTTTCCACATTACGGGTAATCTTATGCACACAGGTATCCCGCTGGATACAATGGGGCGTTAAAATTAAAATTCTGTTAGCAGGTACCTTTACCTTGTGCTGCAGCACCAAATTATTGCTGACCTCGATAAAGGACTGCTCAATTTTTTCGCGGGGAATATTAAAAATTCTGCCCAAAACCACGGCGAAGGGAAATAAAATATTGATAGCCTTCCAAGCCCACACGAAGAGCAGCTTCATAACGGGGATTCCCAAAAGGGCCATTACAATGCCCACCACACCGCTGAGCAGGGCAATTACGATAATAATCGAAAAAACGCCGAAGGCTATGGGTAAAGTCCAGTTGATTTGCTCCAAGCCGGGCACAGTAACCTTCCACACCATATAGACCATTAGTGCGCCTAAAAGAGCGCTAACAGAGGTCAAAGCCATGAAGATTCGTTTTTTCGGTTTAAATGCATCTTCCATCATTTGAAAGACTCCTTACTTACATTACAATCTACTATTGAGCGCCCAAAACATCGCCCAGCTGTACGCCACGACCATTAATGAATACTTGGGCGGGCATGCGCTTTTTGGACTCTGGCTGCAGCTCGGTGATTTCCAGCACACCACTGCCGCAGGCTACAAAAAAGCTGCGCTTGCTAATCTCTACCACAGTACCGGGCTTTGCATCAGCAGTTTTATCAGTCATGCGGCTGCACCAAAGCTTCAAGTTCTTGCCATTGGGCAAGGTAGTAAAGGTGCTGGGCGCAGGATTAAAGCCACGGATAAGGTTATGCACATCCTGAGCAGGCTTAGTCCAATCAATGCGCTCCATGCTGCGGTCTAAAAGGGTTGCATAGGTCGCTTCGTCGTTATTTTGGGGCTCGGCAACAGCGGTGCCAGCCTCAATTTTTTCAATAACCTCTAAAAGCAGCTGCGCTCCCTTTTCCTTTAGCTCATCATGCAGCTCGCCCATGGTAGTATTTTCGCCAATAGGCACCACAACCTTGGCCAGCATAGCGCCCGTATCCATGCCGATATCCATTTGCATAATGGTAACGCCGGATTCCTTTTCGCCCTTAATAATAGCGTATTGAATGGGCGCTGCACCGCGATACTTTGGCAGCAAGGATGCGTGCACATTAATGCAGCCATATTTAGGCATGTTTAAAATCTCTTGGCTCAAGAATTGGCCAAAGGCTGCAACCACAACTAGCTCCGGCTGCATGTTGCGCAGGATTTGCACAAATTCCGGAGTTTTAACCTTTTCAGGCTGATAGACCTCATAGCCCTGCTCTAAAGCATATTCTTTTACAGGAGTCATCAGCATTTTATTGCCACGACCCTTGGGCCTGTCCGGCTGGGTGATGACGCCCACAATTTCGTGTTTACCACATTCGCACAGGGCCTTAAGGCTGCCCACAGCAAAATCAGGAGTTCCCATAAAAACTATCCGCATATTAATTACCTCTTATTTTACAACATCAGTAGGCTTTTCCTTAGCCTTAGGACTAAGTGTTTGGGCCTTATCGATAAAAAGCACACCATCCAAATGGTCCAGCTCATGCTGAATGCAAATGGCCAAGAGTTCATGAGCCTGCAGCAGCATTCTTTTGCCATTGCGGTCGGTAAATTCGCATTCCACATAGGCGGCGCGCTCCACCTCACCCTCATAATCAGGCACGGAAAGGCAGCCCTCTGCCCCCACAACCTTACCCTCTTTTTTCACGATTACAGGGTTAATGAGTTCAAATAAGCCGTCACCTACGTCAATAACTACAATGCGCTTGGATACGCCAATTTGAGGAGCTGCTAAGCCCACGCCATCGGAGGCATACATGGTTTCAGCCATATCCTTCAACAAACGATGCAGCTTTTTATCTATACGAGTTACCGGCTCGGCCACCTTGCGCAGCACGGGATCACCAGCAACTAAAATATTCAACAATTTCTTAGCCATGGAAAAAACTTCCTCCTTAAAACTTACACATTAACACTTTATTATAACACAGTTTAAGCATCTATAGCAAATTATAGTGTTAATGAACACTTGAACCTAATGCATTCGTAATTTGCTACTTTTTCGGTCGGTCGAAAAAGTAGACGAACAGAAGCTTTTAAATAACACTCACAGGATCAACATCAAAATACAAATTTTTCTGTTCCTTAAACTCACTATTCAAGATAGCTTGTTTAACCTCTGTTAAATTCTTGGCTTTAATCAGCACATTATATCTATATAAATCCCTTACCTTAGCTACCAACGCCGGAAAAGGTCCAGAAATCTGTAAATTTCTGTCCAGCTTGCCTTCAAGCTGCAGACTCTGCAAATAAAGCACTAGCTTTTGCGCCAAGCCAAGCCCGACGCCATCACTTTTATCCCATACAGTGATTTTTAGCATTTGCGCAAAGGGCGGATAGCAAAACTCCTCCCTTGCCCTGAGCTCTTCCTTGGCAAAGCCGTCATAATCCTGCCTTGCAGCAAGCTTAATAATATTATTATCCACATCGTAGGTCTGAAAAATTACCTGCCCCGGCCTTGTGCCACGCCCGGCACGTCCTGCTGCCTGAGTAAGCAAGGAAAAGGCCCTCTCGGACGCACGGTAATCCGGCAAATTTAAGGCGCTGTCCGCCGAAAGGACTCCCACCAAGGTTACATTAGGAATATCGTGACCCTTAGCCACCATTTGCGTGCCGATAAGCACATTGCTAGCACCGCTGGCAAATTGGCGCAAAATGTCTTCATGGGCAAATTTTGCCATGGTGGAATCCTGATCCATGCGTAAAACTCGCACCTCCGGCAGCTGCTCCAGCTCCGCCTCTGCCTTTTGCGTACCCGTACCAAAAAATTTGATGCGACGGCTGTGGCAGTTGGGGCATTCCGTAGGCACCGGCGCCGTGTTGCCACAATAGTGGCAACGCATATCCTCATGAGCGCTGTGATAAACAAGTGCCACCGCACAATGAGGACAGTTTATAGTATAACCGCAATCACGGCACATAACAAAGGTAGAGTAGCCACGGCGATTCAAGAGCACTATGGCCTGCTCCCCCTCCGCTGCTGTAGTCACTAAAGCATGCTGCAAACGTCTTGAGAGCACGCTATAATTCTTTTCTTGCAATTCCTTGCGCATATCCACCAGATGCACCTGGGGCAATTGGCTACCATTGGGGCGCTGGGTTAAACGCAAATGCGTGTATTCACCCTTAAGAGCTTTATAATAAGTACAAATATCCGGTGTAGCACTGCCCAATATAAGGGGTGCACCGGTGTTACGACAACGGGCAAGAGCAACCTCGCGAGCATGGTAGTTAGGTCTCTCCTCCTGCTTATAGCTACCCTCGTGCTCCTCGTCGATGATCACTAAACCCAAATCGGCAAAGGGAGCGAAAACAGCACTGCGCACGCCAATCAGCACCTGCGCTTGGCGTGTGCGCATCCGATACCAAACGTCGCCCCGCTCGTTTTGCGACAGCTTGGAATGGGCCACCGCAATCTGGTCGCCAAACCAAGCCTGAAAGCGCTTCACCAGCTGGGCCGTAAGCGCAATCTCCGGCACCAACATCAGCACCTGCTTGCCTGCGTCCACAGCGTGGGCCGCCGCACGCAGATAAACCTCGGTTTTACCGCTACCGGTGATACCCTGCAGCAGGAAGGTTTCCTGCTTTAGGGGAGGCACCACTGCGCTAGCTGTAGCTTCTTGCTGGCCAGCTGCACCGCAGCGCGGCGCAGCGCTGGCATTCTTTGCCTGCGTAGTTGCTTCTACATTGCGGTCGATGGCCGCTGTAAGTCGCTCCACTGCTAGCTCCTGCTCCGCCGTCAGCTTAAGGCTTGCACCCTTAGCCACAGGGCGCGCATAGCTGTTGCGCAGCATACGTTTTTCACTTTGCGCAACTAACTCACGCTCAAGCAACGCTTTGAGCACCGCTCTGCTAACTCCCTTGGTTGCCAGCTCTGCGGCACTCAGCCATTCAGCAGCGTCTGCCAACACAGCCAAAGCCCCATGCTGGGCTTTGGCCCTTTTGGCAAGGGCGCCACTGTCCAAGGCCTCCCGCCCTGACTGGGTCATGGCGTAGGCCAGCACGGTCTTTTCCTTCAAGCGTTCCCCGTAGGTATAATATAACAAATTGCCGGCTGCGTCACGCACCGCCTGTCGGCGGATGCTCGTCTTGCCCGGCACAAACAGTCGCATTGCTTCTGCAAGATTGCACATATAATAATCTGCTAGCCATGTTGCCGTTGCCAGCATTTCATTGTCAAACCAAGGACTATCGCCCAGGGCAGCCTCCACATATTTAATTTTTGCTACAAGCTCTGGAGCAGTAGGCAGCGCGCAGTGCTCCACCACAAAGCCCTCCACCTTTTGCCCGCTAAAGGGTACTACCACACGCCAGCCCTTATCCAAAAAGCTCATGGATTGGGGCACGGCATAGGTAAATTGGCGAAACAGGCTTTTCACCGGCAAATTGATAGCAACATTAACTGCAAAAACTGCAACCATGGGAACCCCCTACAATCTATATTATGCTTCAAAAACATCAAGAACAAAATAAAGCTGCTTCTATTATACCAAATTCTAGGATTTTCAGCAGGAAATTTTACGCAAAGCAAAAGCCTCGGCGCTAAGCACCGAGGCGTATATACTATATAAATTCTACTTTATATCACAACAAAGCCAGCAATCAAATAAGCAACGGAAGCAATTACCATGGCAATGCCGGCATAGGGCAATTGGGTATAAACATGAGCCGTGTTATCAATATCGCAGGCTTTAGAGGTAAACACGGTAGCATCCGCATAGAAGCACGCATGGCTGCACAAGGTTGCACCGGAAACAATGGACGCCATAACCAGCAAGGGATTAGCATCCACGGCAAAGCCCAAGGGAATGATAATGGGTGCGCACACAGCAGGAATACCCCAGTTAGAACCAGTGATGAAGCCTAAGCAGCCCACAGTCCAAAAGGCCAACATGGGATACATTTGCGCGTTCACATAGGGCTCAATGAGATGGATTACATAGGCAGGCATACCGATAGCAGTCATCGCGCCCTCGATATAAAATGCTGCAACAATAATGGAAAGAACTGGCACCAAATCGGCAAAGCCTTCAATCCAGCAGTCACAGAATTTACCCATGGTAATTTTGCCGCGAGGCACATACAGCACAATACAGCACAGCAGCGCTGCAATAAGGCCGATGAACAAATCGCCCACATAGAGCTGCACACCAATCATGGTCAGGATGGGAATGATAAAATCCCAAACGCTTGCTTTTTTATCATAATCTTCCGGCTTGTCATGCTGGTGATATTTAGCATTCTCAATAATGCCATAGCCTTCCTCGTCGTTCTTTAAGCGAGCATAGGCACGCTTCATGGCACCTACCTTAGGCACAATGCCCACGATGAAGAGAGGCACGATGGCTAAAGCAAAAATACCATAAAAAATATAAGGAATGATTTGAGTATAGGTGGCGATAGCGTCACCATAACCTAAGGCTTTGATGGAATCCTGTTCATAAAATACGCCGCCGAAAAAGATGGCCCAGGTTGAGAAGGGAATCAATACGCTTGTGGGCGCACCGGTGGAGTCAACCACATAGGCAAGAGCTTCGCGGGGGATATTTCTTTGGTCCGCCAGCTTTTTCGTACAGCTGGTAACGGTCAAAATATTCATGTAGTCGTCGATATAAATAATCATGCCTAAAATCCAGGCAGAGAGCAAGGTCGTGGTTTTGGATTTACAAAGCTTACCCAAAACATTGGCAATAGCGTTGGTTGCATTGGACTCGTTGACAACAGCAATCAAGCTACCAAACAAACCACAAACTAAAAGCATCCATACGGATTCAGGATCAGTGAACACTTCAAAAAACTTTGTGGATGCTAATTCGATAAAATTCGCACCCGTTTTATAGCTCAACAGACCGTAGCCTGTGAGTGCTCCCAGCAGCAATGGTTCAGTTGTTCTTTTAGACCATACTGCCACAACAACAGTCAAAATAGCTGGAAATAAGCAGATTATTCCATATTCCATTAACCAAGCCCCCTCAAGCTTCGTTTTGCAGCTTTTTGCTCAGCAAATAGCTCCATAACCCTCCAAAATGTCTCTACATACGAGAGCATACTAATTATACTTCCATGTCCCCCATTTGTCTATAGAAAATAAACAAAAAAGTGCCCGTAGCCAAATTTTTTCACTACGGACACTCTTTGATTGTTAATAGCAGAAAGATAAATTAGAACAGGAAATACAGCTCAGTTACAAGCACCTTGTCCCTATTGTTGCCAAGCTTGGATTCGGTATCAAAATAATCCACCAAAGCATAAATATTCTTGGCAAGGGTATACCTAGCGCCCAAATTCCAGCCCTCATAGCCACCTCTAAAGAGGAATTTATTAGCAGCAATGGTAGGAATTAAAACGCTGTTGGAGGATTGGTTATAATAGTTTGCAACAAGGCCAAAGCTACCAGGCTTATTAATATCGTAGCCCTTGTACTCGATACGAGCTACATAGCCATCACGACCTACACTACTATCCACATCCTTCACACCACGCATGTATTCGCCAAACAGACGTACTTCCTTGGTAATCTTATAGCCAATACCTACGTTAAAAATATCCTTATCCCCCCTACCTTTAAAGGGTGGTTCTTTATAAAACCATTCCTTGCCGTCGTCTATGGCTATAACAGCAGCATCATTAGTATTGTAGTAGTTAACAAAGAAATTGCTCTTTTCATAATTACCAGCCACACCAAAGATATTCAGACGACCATGGCCAGTTAAGGTGCTATGGGGACCAGCAGTCTTAGTAAACATACCCACACAGTTCAGCTTATCAGTGCCATACGAAAGCTTCACACCCTCCAAATGGGTATCAATAACCATGGGAGAAATATCCTCGCCCCAACGGCCTGCACGCACGGTCATGCCACCTAAACGACCTTGTACAAAGGCGCGTTTAAACTCAATGTTTTCCTCGCCCACATTATTATCAATCTTTTGCTCGTTTTGTAGCATCAAATTATAGGTCCAGGAATCGTTAATCTTGCCCTCGCCCCAAATACGAGTACGGGCAATGGTTGCGTCCTTGTGGTGCTTTTTCTCGCCGCTTCTATGAGAAAACTCATAGCGGGGACGGAACATGCCCCAGAAGCGAATATTATCGCTTTCCTTTTCTAAGCCTGCTACGCGCACACCCAGATTATCCAGCTCGCTGGCAAACTCAGCAGCCAGCTTATCAACGCTAGCACCCTTTGCCATGGCCTTGGCCACAATTTGTGCCATTTCATAACGGGTCATGAGCTTATCCCCACCAAAGGTGCTATCGCCATAGCCCTCAATAACACCCGCCGCTGCTAGCTTATTAATACTGTCATAAGCCCAGTGACCTGCGGGAACGTCACTGAAGGGATTGGCTGCTAGTGCAGAGGCCGAGATTCCCAAGCTCAGCGCTACTGCGAGTAATAAAGATTTTTTCATTTTTTCCTCCTCAAATTCATCAAAATAGGGGGTTTTCTATTCAACCGTAGCTTACGGTTAAAGCGAAGTTAATTTTCTCATCTCTTTTCCTTGTGTACAAGTAATTCTGCTACTACCTGTTTAAGCTTCTTCATGTCCACAGGCTTAGCAGTATGAGCATCCATGCCTGCCTCAAGGGCCCTGTGGGCATCCTCAGCAAAGGCATTTGCCGTCATAGCCACAATGGGTATGGTTTTAGCCTGAGGATGCTCTGAAGCACGAATAAGCTTGGTGGCTTCGTAGCCATCCAATACCGGCATCTGGATATCCATAAAAATAATATCAAACTCGTTGGCAGTTGATTTTTTAAAGCGATCCGCCACTAGCTGGCCATTTTCACAAATCTCCACGCTGGCCCCTTCCTTCATCAGGAGCAGCTCTAAAATCTCGGCGTTAATAACATTATCCTCTGCGGCAAGCACCTTCAGCCCCTTTAAGGAAACTGCCATGCTATGCTCATCCAGCTTTTCAACCTGCTGTTCCTTAGCCGCTAAAGCTACAGCCATTTCCAATAGTACAGTAAAGGTTGTGCCCTTGCCCTTGGCACTTACTACCGTGATATTACCGCCTAAAAGCTCCACAATATTCTTCACAATGGCCATGCCAATGCCGGTGCCCTGGATATCACGAGTGTCTTCATTATATTCACGAGTAAAGGGCTTGAATAATTGCTCCTGAAACTCCTCACTCATGCCATAGCCATCATCCTGAACTACAAACTGAACATAACAAAATTCTGGGCTATGTCCCTGCTTAGCACTCATTTCCAAGCGAATATGCCCGCCTAAGGGCGTATATTTTACCGCATTGCTCAAAAGATTTAGCAAGATTTGATTAATGCGCATCTTATCGCTATGCACCATTACTGGCAGCTGACCCTTGTATTCGATAGCAAAGCTCTGACGTTTGCTGCGCGCCTGCGGTCCGATAATGCCCTGCAGCTCATCCTCCAGCTCCTGCAAGGAAAAATCACTCAGCTTCAAGGCAGTTTCGCCACTTTCAATCTTGCTCATATCAAGGATATCGTTAATCAAGCTAAGCAAATGCTTGCTGGAATAAGTAATTTTATGGGAGTAATCCCTTACCTTTTCAGGCGTCTCCGCATTATCATCAATAAGCCCTGCAAAGCCCACAATGGCATTCATGGGCGTGCGAATATCGTGGCTCATATTGGCAAGGAAATTGCTCTTCGCCTTATTAGCACTTTGCGCCAAGCTCAGGGCATTACTTAGGGATTGGTTCAAGGCGTGCTCCTTAGTTCTATCGGAAAGCACAATGATATATTTAGGCATTTTTTGCACTAGGCTCATATAAACCAATACATGAAACCAGCGTTTTTCCAAGGTCACAGGGTGTACATATTCCTTATCCCATTCCATTCTTTGAGCATTGGGATTTTCTTTTAAGTGCCTG
>JBJDXD010000077.1:0-1685 GCA_051866495.1 Phascolarctobacterium sp.
ATTTGACCAAGGCAGTGCTGGATAAAAAGGCTGCCGGCATCAGCGCAGGCTTTGAGGCTGAGCTGGCAAGCAAGCTGAGCACCCTGAGCGCAGAAATGTATGCCGCTAGCGTGAAGCTGGATGCCGATTTGAAGGAAGCAGCTGGCATTGAATGCAGCAAGAAGCAAGCTACCTTCTATCATGATGCAGTAGTTGCTGATATGGAGGCTCTGCGTAGTGCGGTTGATGCTGCGGAAGCCTTGACCGGCGGTAAATATTTGCCGTATCCTACTTGTGGGGAGTTGCTCTTCGGCGTAAACGAGTAAGAGAAAATCGTGTATAAGGCACCATCTACTTCGTCATGGCTCCTAGGAGTATTATTAATACGCCGTCGTCGCCATTCCTCGTATCTGGTACCTTCTCCACAATTTTGATGAATCAAAGGTGTGTATAAGGGCGCATCCACTTCGTCAAATATATAAAAATATCATATAAAATCTCTGTACACAACGAGGTGTATTCTGCAAATAACGTAGGATACACCTCCCTTCTTTTTTAAGGCCGCCAGATAAAGATAAGAGACCGGAAACAAAAACAACATGCTTCGGCATGCATCGATAAAAAACATCGTTTAAACGAGTAAACGATGGCTGATTTTTATGAGGGGTGATTAATAATGGATAAATTTGTATCCACAGATACTATATGGGTACTAATCGGTGCCTTCCTGGTATTTTCTATGCAGCCTGGCTTCGCCATGGTAGAGACCGGCTTTACCAGAGCTAAAAACGCTGCTAACATAGTTATGAAAAACGTGATGGACATGAGCTTGGGCTCCATCGTCTTTTGGATTTTGGGCTTCGGCCTGATGTTCGGCGAGGACATTGGCGGCTTTATTGGTGCTCCGGACTTTTTCGTAACCGGGGACTACAGCGGCAGCTATCCTTCCTCCAGTTTCTTCATTTTCCAAACTATGTTCTGTGCTACCGCAGCCACCATCGTTTCCGGTGCTATGGCTGAACGTACCAACTTCTTGGTTTACTGCATTTATAGCGTTCTGATTAGTGCGCTGGTATATCCCATCAGCGGTCACTGGATTTGGGGCGGCGGCTGGTTGGCCGAAATGGGCTTCCATGATTTCGCAGGTTCCACTGCTGTACATATGGTAGGCGGTGTTGCTGCTCTGATTGGTGCTAAAATGATTGGCCCTCGTATTGGCAAGTACAACGAGGATGGCTCTGTAAACGCAATTCCCGGTCACAGCATTCCCTTGGGTGCCTTGGGCGTGTTCCTGCTGTGGTTTGGCTGGTTCGGCTTCAACGGTGCTTCCACCGTGTGTGCAACCGGTGATGAAGCCCTGATTTCCATGGGCGATATCTTCATTACCACTAACATGGCTGCTGCTGCCGGTTCAACTGCTACCATGATTTACACTTGGGTACGTTATGGCAAGCCCGATGTTTCTATGACTCTGAACGGCGTGCTGGCTGGCCTTGTTGCTATCACCGCTGGCTGCGACGTTGTTAGCCCTGCTGGCGCTTTAATCATTGGCCTTCTGGCTGGTGTTCTGGTTGTTGTAGCAGTTGAATTCTTCGATCAAAAGCTGAAGATTGATGACCCCGTTGGTGCAATTTCTGTACACGGTGTGTGCGGTGCCTTCGGTACCATCGTAACTGGTCTGTTCGCTACTAAGGACGGCTTGTTCT
>JBJDXD010000078.1:0-8187 GCA_051866495.1 Phascolarctobacterium sp.
AATCTCGATAATATTATAGGTGCCCTTGCGCTTGGTTTTCAAAACAGCCAGTGCTTCCTCGGTATAGCCGGGAGCGATAACGCCGTCGGAAACCTCACGGTGCAGCATCTTGGCAGTTTGTACATCGCAAACATCGGACAGAGCTACAAAATCGCCGTAGGAGCTCATGCGGTCAGCGCCACGAGCGCGAGCATAAGCATTAGCCAAGGGGGACAGCTCCAAATCGTCCACATAATAAATCTTCTTCAGGGTGTCGCTCATGGGCAGACCCACAGCAGCACCGGCCGGGCTAACATGCTTAAAGGAAGCAGCTGCAGGCAGGCCGGTAGCCTCCTTCAGCTCCTTCACCAGCTGCCAGCTATTGAAGGCATCCAAAAAATTAATATAGCCAGGGCGGCCATTGAGCACCTTAATGGGCAGCTCAGCGCCATTTGCCATGTAAATTCTTGCTTTGGCTTGGTTGGGGTTGCAACCATATTTCAATGCTAATTCGTTCATCAAATTTCCTCCCTTTGAATTAAGTGGTCGGTAAAAAGAAAAACCGACACACTGATGCATATACATGCCCAGACGGTCGGCTACACCGGTCATACTCCCCTGTGGTGACCCACTTCCGTCAGTTATATGACCTACTACTAAAATTATAAAAGCTTATGCTATTTTTGTCAATATCTTTACACTCCCGTACCGTCAAAGCAGGGAATAAAATCCTCGCAGGCTGCCTCGCCCTCTTGCACAAAGCCATCCTCAATGGTGCTAGCCATTAAATAAGCCTCCACCTCAGCATATTCCTCGTCCGTAACCTTGCGGTTGATTTCCGGAAACTCCGCTGCGCGACCGCAGGGCACATATTGATGCATCAGGCTGAACATAACTTGACCAGGCTTAAAGGTGCTAGCAACCCAGTCGATAACCCTTTTCGAATTATCCAGCATTCCCGGCAGGATTAAATGGCGAATGACCACGCCCTTTTTCAAAAGGCCATTTTCATCCAGCTCATAATCACCCACCTGGCGATACATTTCCTTGATGGCGTCCGTGGCAATGCGGAAATAATAGGGCGCATTACTGTATTTTATGGCCGCAATATCATCACTGTATTTCAAATCGGGCAGATAAATTTGCACCTTACCCTTTAAACGACGCAGTGTGTCCTGGGTTTCAAAGCCACTGGTGTTGTAAACAACGGGCACAGGTAAGGGCTTCTCCAAGCTTTTGATAACCGCTTCCGTAAAGTGCGTAGGTGTAACCAGATTAATATTATGGGCCCCCTTAGCGATAAGCTCCTGATAAATCTCCTGCAGGCGCTCAATGGAAATCTCCTTGCCAAAGCCCTTGCAGCTGATGTCATAGTTTTGGCAGAACACGCAGTGCAGATTGCAGCCGCTAAAAAAGACGGTGCCACTTCCCTTGGTGCCGCTAATGCAGGGCTCCTCCCACATATGCAGACCCGCACGAGCTACAATGGGCTGCATGCCACAGCCGCAGCTACCAAAATAACGCTCGCCCTCGGTATCCGCCATATTTTCCGGTCTATCCACGCCGCAGCGATGGGGACATACATAACAGTAGGTCATTTAATCATCTCCTATTTCCACAGCAGCACCTGGCTAAGCCAGGCCACCACTGCACCCATAATCAAAAAAGGGCCAAAGGCAAAAAAATCCTTGCGTCCACGTATCTTGAAAAGCAGCATCACTATGGCCGCCACACCACCCACAATAAAGCCAATGCAGGCGGTGGTAATAATGCCATTTACACCAAACCACAGCCCCAGAGCAGCCATCATCTTGACATCGCCGCCGCCCAAGGCACCGCGACCTAAAATTGCTAAAGCGGCCAGCACTACAAAGGCTCCCGCCCCCGCCATTAAACGTTGCCAAATGCTAAAGGGCAAAAAGGGCGTAGCCGCCAGGCCCACCAATACTAAGGGCAGCAAGGAGTCATCAAAGATAAATTGAAAGCGATAATCAACCAGCCACAAAAGCCAGAGCCAGTATAAAAGAAAACAGCTCAAGGCCCTGCCCACGGAGCTTACGGGAACTACGAGGCCTAAAAAAAGTGTCACAAAAATTCCCACAGCCATGACTATATTGCCACAGACAGGCCCCGGCTCCAAATTATATTCAGCTAAGCTCTCTCGATTGCGCTCTAAAAGCCAAGCCAACAGGCGCTGACTAAATGGTGTCAAAATGGCGCAGAGGGCCAGAGCAAGCGCTAAATTTATCATCATAAGCAAAAACATCCTTTATTAAGAACTAATTAGCCCACGGTCCACACTTACAGCACTAGCATTGCCGAAGCCTACATTGTGACATTCACAATCCCATCTGGCTCAAAAAGTTCAGGCTATTTAAGGGTTTATCAGTCTGGAAGAAAATAAATTTATACAAAATTCGCTCCAGCTCCATAAGGTCCCCGCCCCGCACGCTGAAAGGGTTGGGGCTTTCGAAATCAAGCACTGCTAGCCACTGCCACAGCCGCCTTGTGCCGGCGCCGCAGGGCTCCAGGCCCTCGCCTGTGTACGCTGCGTGGCATTGCTTGCAAAGCAAGCCGCCCTGCAGCGGACTAAACCAGGCGGGCTCTGGCAGCGCTATAGGGACGCCGCAGCCCACGCAGTGATGCATCTCAGGCGCAAAGCCTGTCAGCGTGAGCAGCTTTATGGCAAAGGACAGCACCACAAGGCGAGGATTGCGCTTAGTGAGTGCTGCGAAGGTGGAGCCCAGAAGCTCGAAGAGCTCGCCTGAGCATTCACGGTCTTCGGTAAAAACCGCGGTCAGCTCCGCTGCCACGGCACCGTAAGCCATCTGCTGCATATCCAGGTGCTGGGGCAGCTGGACAAGCTCCGCACTGCGGAGCTTGTCAACCTTTTGCCTCTGCTGCACCTGGATGCGCAGGCAGGCGAAGGGCTGCAAAAGCCGCCCCTGCACGTTCTTTACATAACGGGCGCCGTAGGCGATAAAGCGCAGCTTGCCGTGGTTTTTCGTAAAGCAGACCACATATTTATCAGCCGTTTGATAATTTTTAACATGAAGCACCCAGGCCTCATCCTGCAGGAGCTCTCTTTCGTTTTCACTCATGTGCTTCTTCCTTTGGTTGTAGGCTGCTCTTTATGGGCACAGCCGTGAGGCGCAGCACCCTAAAGCCCTCCACCTGCAAAACCTTAAAGCAATAATCTCCCAAAATAACCGGGTCGCCCACCTCAGGCTTGCGACCAAGCATACCAAAAACATAACCACCAATGGTGTCTTCCTCGGGCTCTTCAAATTCGATGCCCAAAATTTCGGTGATTTCGTCCAAAAGCACCATGCCATCAAATTCGTAAGCGCCATTTTCCAGGGCCAGCACATCCTCAGGCTCCTGAGCCTCGTGCTCGTCCTGAATCTCGCCCACGATTTCCTCAACCAGGTCCTCCATGGTAATCACTCCCGCTGTACCGCCGTATTCGTCGGCTACTAACACCATTTGCACATGGCGCTGCTGCATCAGGGGCAGCGCTTTAGAAATGGGCATGGCTTCAGGAATAACAACTAGGGGACGCATTAGACGGCGCAAATCATAGCTTTGTACGCCGCTGCGAATGGCTAACAAATCACGCACATGGATAACACCGATTACATGGTCCTTGTCCTCGTCACACAGGGGATAACGGGTGTGACGGCTCCCCCGCACGGTGGCCAAATTTTCGGCCAGCGTATCATCGGTAAATAGGCACACCATATCCTGACGGGGCACCATCACCTCGCGGGCCACTCTGTCGGCAAAGTCGAACACATTGTCAATCATGCTGCTTTCAATGTGGTCTATCTCGCCCTCCTGCTCACTGGCGCTCACAATGCGGCGCAGCTCATCCTCGCTGCGAGCCATATCCTCCACTGGCTTAGAAATATGCAGCAGCTTTTGCATAGCCAAGGAAGCCTTACTAGAAATTAGCACTAGGGGATAGAGCAGATAGTGGAAAAAGATTACGGGATAAACCGTGTTCATGGCTGCCCGCTCCACATTGCTTTCTGCCATGGCACGGGGCACTAGCTCACCCCAAACCACATGCAGCAAAATTACGAAAATAATACTCAAGGCCCAGGCCAAAATCATATCCAAGGCCCCATGGACATGGAGCAGTGTTGCGAAAAAGCGCCCGCCCAAAATGCCCAAAAGCACAGTGGAAGCCGTTATACCCAGCTGCACTGCACTCACATAGGTTTCCTGCTTATCCATAACCTTTAAGGCTAGGCTGGCACTGCTTTCGCCCGTTTCGGCCAGCTCCTCCAGCTTAGCCCTGCGAGCGCGCACCAAGCCATATTCAGCCAGAACAAAGAAACCGTTTAAGAAAACCATCAGTAATATCAAAACAAACTGCAAAATACTACTAAAATAAGGATCAGCGTTGATAAGTCATCACTCCTTGAAACCAAACTGCCTTAAAGCCTTATCCTGATTACGCCAGTCGGCTTTAACCTTTACCCATAAATCTAAGAATACCTTACAATACAAAAGCTTTTCTAAATCGGCACGAGCTTGCTGACCAATCTTTTTCAAAAGACTGCCCTTGGCGCCGATAACAATACCCTTTTGGGATTCGCGCTCCACAAAAATCGTAGCGCGGATATAGATAGTTTCGTCGTCTCGCTCCTTAAACTCGTCCACCTCCACAGCAATAGCGTGGGGCACTTCATCACGAGTCAGGCGCAACACCTTTTCACGAATCATTTCCGCAGCAATCACTCGCTCCGGTTGGTCCGTAATCATATCATCGGGATAATAGGCAGGCCCCTCTGGCAAATGCTTGGTAATCTCCTGCACAAGACCGGGAAATTCACCATCATTAAGGGCGGAAACAGGCACAATGGCTGCAAAATTATACTGCTTGCTATAGTCCTCCATAATTTTGAAAAGCTTGGACTTGTCCTGCAGCTTATCAATCTTATTGCATACTAAAATAACAGGAGTTTTTACCTTGCGCAGCAGCTCCAGAATATACTCCTCACCGGCGCCCCGCTTCTCATTCACATCCACAATAAAGAGGATTACGTCCACCTCTTGCAGCGTTCCCTCCGCCGTGCGCACCATATACTCACCCAGCTTATGCTGGGGTTTATGAATGCCCGGCGTATCTAAAAACATAATCTGGGCATTATCTGTGTTCATAATGCACATAATGCGGTTGCGGGTTGTTTGGGGTCTGTCGCTCATAATGGCGATTTTTTCGCCAATCAGGCTATTGGTCAGGGTGGATTTGCCCACATTGGGACGGCCCACCATGGCCACAAAGCCTGCATAATGCTTCGGTTCTGCTTTCATTCATTGCTCCTTTTTATAAATCAAAGCCGTAGGGCAAAAGCTCCTCTAGGGAACATATTTTAATTTCTCCCTGCATATTGCCCAACAGTATTTTTTCAATTTTAAATTCACTCATTACCTGGCGGCAGGCACCGCAGGGAGATACGGGCTTTTGTGTATCCGCTACCACACAAATGGCATCCAAGCTTCTTTCTCCGGCGCAAACAGCAGCAAAAATTGCATTGCGCTCACCACAGATGCAGAGGCCGTAGGAAGCATTTTCCACATTGCAGCCGCCGTAGATTTTACCCTCGGCAGTGCGCACAGCAGCTCCCACAGCGAATTTGGAATAGGGCGAATAAGAATTTTGTCTTGCTACTACTGCTGCTGCATAAAGCATTTGTAAATCCGGCGGCAGTGCAGCCAAATGAGTATCCTGCATTTTGCATCTCCTTAGTGTTCACCGGTTGGATGGTCAAAATATTCCTCGGATAAATTAATGGCCCGCAGCGCCTCCTCTTCCTTGGCGCGCATCTCGGCCTTGTCCTCCTCCGTCATATGGTCATAGCCCAAAAGATGGAACATACCATGCACAGCTAAATAGGTCATTTCCCGCTCCAAGCCATGTCCATATTCCTCGGCCTGACGCAGCGCAGTTTCGGCGGAAATAATAATATCGCCATAAAGATGCTCCTCCGGCCCACCAATCAGCTCCGGCTCATCGCTATCCTCGGCGTCCTCGTCTAGAGCAAAGCTTAGTACATCCGTGGGCTTATCCATCCCGCGATAATCGCGGTTTAAGGCGTGGATTTCTTCGTCATCAACGATGGTTACGTCCACCTCGGCATCTTCCTCTAGGTCGTTTAAGCGAGCCACAGCCTTAAGTCCCTCCTGCAAACGCTCTAAGACGGCATCGGCCAGTTCTATTTTTTCTTGATCGTTTTCTAGGTTGATAATCATGTAAACCCCTCCACCACCTACGGTGGTCCCCCTCCCCTTGAAAGGGGAGGCAACACTGTCTTTTAGTTATGCTGTAATTTTTCAAATGCTTCGTAAGCCTTAATGATGCTGCCCACAATTTCGTGGCGTACCACATCCTGTTGGCTGAATTTAATCACGCCAATACCGGGCACATTGCCCAAAATTTTCGCCGCATCCTTTAGGCCACTAGCCTTACCGCCGGGCAAATCGATTTGGGTAATATCGCCGGTAATCACCATCTTGCTACCAAAGCCAAAGCGAGTTAAAAACATTTTCATCTGCTCCGGCGTAGTGTTTTGGGCCTCATCCAAAATGATAAAGGCGTCATTGAGAGTGCGACCACGCATATAGGCCAAGGGTGCCACCTCAATAGTGCCCTTGGTGATGTATTTTTGGAAGGTTTCCGCGCCCAGCATATCATATAAGCCATCATAGAGCGGGCGCAAATAGGGGTCAACCTTATCCTGCATATCGCCCGGTAAAAAGCCCAGCTTCTCCCCCGCTTCTACCGCAGGACGGGTAAGGATAATGCGCTCCACCTCCTTTTTCTTGAGGGCAGCCACTGCCAGCGCCACCGCCAAATAGGTTTTGCCAGTGCCCGCAGGACCAATGCCCAAGGTAATAAAATTTTTGCGAATGGTTTCCACATACTGCCATTGGCCCAAGGTTTTCGCCTTCACCTGACGTCCACGATTATTTACGATAATCGTATCAGCATACATGCGGTGCAGACTTTCTAGCTTGCCCTCCTTCACCATATAAATGCTGTAACGCACATCATGGGTAGTCAGCGGCAGGCCTTGGCGATACAAAAAGAGCAGCTCCTCCAATAGCAGCTGCAGCTGTGCAGCCTCATCCTCAGGACCATTCACTGTAATCGCATTGCCACGCGCCACAAGCGTGCAATTAAAGGCAGAGCGAATAATGCGCAAAAACTCATCATTACGCCCACAAATGCCCACCATTTCCTGTTGGTCAAACGTCTGTAATTCAACGTTAGTAGCCAAATTTTTTCCTCCTACAAATATTATCTTAGACAGACTAGAAAGTACCAGATACGAGGCGCGGCGACGACGGCGTACAAATTAGTACTCCTAGGAGCCGCAACGAAGTAGATGGTGCTTTATGGGCTGTCTTATCTATTTTCAATAGTAATCTTCTTAATCACTACCGGCTTTACCGGCTTATCCATGGGTCCGGTCTGCACCTTGCCAATCTTATAAACAACTTCCATCCCCTTGGTAACCTTGCCAAAAACTGCATGCTTACCATTAAGCCAGCTGCACTCACGCAGGGTGATGAAAAATTGGCTACCACCGGAATTAGGGCCGGAATTGGCCATGGAAATCACACCCGGGCCATCATGCAAAAGCTTGCTAGAAAACTCGTCCTTAATCTTGTAGCCGGGGCCACCCGTGCCATCACCCTTGGGACAACCGCCCTGAATCATAAAATTATCAATAATACGATGGAAGGTAAGGCCATCATAAAAGCCCTGCTTGGCCAGCTTGATAAAATTCTCGCTGGTCTTGGGCGCGTAATCCGTAGCCAGCTTCACCTCAAAATCGCCCATATTGGTCTGAAAAACCGCAGTTGCAGGCTCCGCCTTCACCGGCTGCTCCTTCTCCTGACCGCAGGCAGTGAGCCCCGCTAGGCACAATAGCAGCATACAAAGTACTAAAATTCTCTTCATAATTTATATCCTCCAAAAAACTAAATAGTATTCTAAAGTTGTAATAATAGTATTGTGAAGCGAGCTAGGAATTTTAGATTATGAGTGGTTGGTATAACCGCCTCAATGGTTGAATACACTAAAGCTCTCCTCACACAAATAGCACCCGCAGAGTCTTGGTTATACCCCACGAAATAATCGTTATCCCCAAGGGGACAGCTCCCTGCACAATTTCTGCTGCGTGCGCGGCACTT
>JBJDXD010000079.1:0-7966 GCA_051866495.1 Phascolarctobacterium sp.
TATATAATACCACAGCGAAAATCTAATGTCAACACCTTTTTGCAAGTTTTTTTGAAGTTTTTTTACATTTTTTCCCGATATCTACACAAGCCACATTCTTGCCCCGCTTTTTACACAAATACCACTCAAATAATATGACAAAATCTGTTGATGATGTTATAATAATAGTGCTGTCTATTATTAAAGATAGTTGCAGCCAATAATACGAATAAAGAGGTAGAAAATGTTAAAGGCACTCAAATTTTTAGTCATCTGCTTTATTTGCTTGGTGATTATGGGAGCATCCGTGCTTTATGGCTTCTCCAGCCTATTTGCACCTCCCAATATGGATGAAACCTTGATTCCTGATGCCGCTTCCCAATTTTATGATATAAATGGAAATGTCATTTATACCACTCTTTCTGAGGAACGCCGTGTCCCGGTCACCATTGACAAAATCCCTAAACATGTTCAAAAGGCTTTTATCGCAATTGAAGACAACCGTTTTTATGAACATAGCGGTATCGATTACCGTGGTACTGCCCGTGCTTTGGTTTCCACCCTTAGCGGCCGTGAGGTTCAAGGTGGTAGCACCATTACGCAACAGTTAGCCAAAAATGCTTTCCTTACTCAAGAGCGTTCCATTGTAAGAAAGATTAAGGAAGCCTTTATCGCTAAGGAGCTTGAGCACAAATATACTAAGGATGAAATCCTTACCATGTACCTCAATCGAATTTATTTTGGACAAGGTGCCTATGGCATTGAAAGTGCTTCCATGTATTATTTTGACAAGCATGTGCAAAATCTTGATATTGCGGAAGCCGCAACCCTAGCAGCTATTCCTAAAAGCCCTAACTATTACAATCCTTTTGAAAATCCTCAGGAAAGTAAAAAGCGTCAGGAGCTTGTTATAGACCAAATGGTTAAATATGGCTTTATTTCTGCAGAGCAAGGAGCTCAAGCTAAAGCCAAAAAAATGGTTTATAGCACAAGCCATAAAATCAAAAATGATCCTCGAGCTTATTTCTTTGATATGATTAGCCAAAAGGTAATAGAAGAAGTTGGTGCTGATGCTCTTTATAAAGGTGGTTTAAAAATCTACACTACCTTGGATATGGATATGCAAAAGGCTGCCGAAAAAGCAATGCATCATCTTCCTAATTATTACACCGATGGTAAAAAGCTCACTCAACCACAAATGGCTTTGGCAGCAGTTGACCCCAAAACCGGATATGTTAAGGCCATGATTGGCGGTCGCGGTCAAGACAAGTTCAATCGCGCAACCTTGGCAGTACGCCAACCCGGCTCCGCCTTCAAACCCTTTGTTTATCTAACTGCCATGCAAAATGGCTTTACCCCTGCCAGCATTATAGAGGATAAAGAAGAAGAGTTTGCCCCCGGTTGGAAGCCGCAAAACTCTGATATGCAATGGCATGGTAAGGTAAGCCTGCGTACAGCATTAAAACGTTCCTTTAACGTCCCCACCATTAAGCTGGCTCGTGAAGTGGGCGTGGACAAAATTGTGGCTAATGTGGAAAAGATGGGTATTACTACCCTGGTCGATTCCGGTGCCTATAGTGATGTCAATCTTGCTATGGCCTTAGGCGGCTTGAGCAAGGGTGTTAATCCCTTGGAAATGGCTTCCGCTTATGGCGTGTTTGCCACCAATGGCTTGTACAGTAAACCTATTGCACTGCTAAAAATTGTGGACCGTGAAGGCAAGGTTCTTTACCAAGCTAAGACACAAACCAAGCGTGTTATAGATGCAACCTCTGCCTATTTGACCACCAATATGCTACAGGATGTCTTGGTAAGCGGTACTGCAGGCGGCATGGGAATTGGTCGCCCCGCAGCTGGTAAAACCGGTACTACTGATACCTATATCGATGCTTGGTTCGTAGGCTACACACCTGATTTAAGCACCGCCGTTTGGGTTGGTGATGACAACAATAAACCCATGCAACGCATGTATGGTAGTGGCGCACCTCTTTCCATTTGGCATGAGTTCATGATCAATGCCTTGGCATCCACTCCGCGCACCGGCTTTAGTAATCCGGGCGTAGCTGTTCCGGCAGAGCCTGAAATTAAACAGGATGAGGATGACAAGGATAAAGATAAGGACAAAGATGGTAAAGATAATAAGGATGCTACCAAAAACGATAGTAAAGCGGCTAACACTGCTCCTGCCAAAACACCTAGCGTAAGCACTAAACCAGCTACTACTAAAAAGAGCATGAAGGCACGCATTAACGAAATCGTGGGCAAGCCCACCGTAAGCACAAAACCTACTAAAAACTAATTTTTTTACCGCAGTTCTTTTTAGAATTGCGGTATTTTTTCTGTCTAATTTTGTATACAGTATGCATGCAAATATGCTATAATAGAATCAGCAAGAAATAAACTTCTGTAATTTATATATAAGGAGGACAACCATGGAAAAAAAATCCGTAAAGATTGTGGAAACTGTATTGCGTGATGGACATCAATCTTTAGCTGCTACAAGAATGCGTATCAACGATATGTTGCCCGCTCTGGAAAGAATCGATAATGTCGGCTATTATGCCGTAGAAGCATGGGGAGGTGCTACCTTTGATGCTTGCCTGCGTTTTCTGAACGAGGACCCTTGGCAACGTCTCCGCACCTTAAAAAAGCATTTGCCTAAAACTCCTATTCAAATGCTCCTGCGTGGTCAAAATATTTTAGGTTATAACCATTATGCTGACGATGTTGTACGGGAATTTGTAAAACGCTCCGTTGCCAATGGTGTTTCCATTATTCGTATCTTTGATGCTTTAAACGATACTCGTAATTTAGAATGCGCTATGCGTGCTGCCAAAGAGGCCGGTGCTCATGTACAAGGCTGCATTGTATATACCATCAGCCCCTATCATAAGGACAGTAATTTCGTAGAATTGGGCAAAGAATTGGCGCAAATGGGTGCAGACTCCATTTGCATTAAAGACATGGCTGGTCTTTTACGTCCTTATGCTGCTGAAAGCTTAGTGCGCAGCCTAAAAACCGAAGTTGGCCTGCCCGTTGATTTGCATACTCACTTCACCAGTGGTATGGGCGATATGACCCTTCTGAAGGCAGTTGAAGCAGGTGCAGATATAATTGATACAGCACTTTCTCCCTTTGCTACCTCCACCAGTCAACCCTGCACTGAATCCATGGTAGCTACCTTGCAGGGTACTCCCTTCGATACAGGCATTGAGCTTCCTGCTTTAAATGATTTGGCAGATTATTTTAAGGATGTTCGCAAGAGCCTGACCAACGATTTTAATTTAAATCCCAATATTCCCATTGATCCCAAGGTTTTGACCTTCCAAATTCCCGGCGGCATGCTCTCCAATCTTTTGAACCAAATGAAGGAAATGGGTGTTGCTGATAAATATCCGCAGCTCTTAGAAGAAATGCCCCGTGTACGCGCTGAGCTTGGCTATCCGCCCCTTGTAACCCCCACCAGCCAGATTGTTGGCTCCATGGCAGTGCTGAACGTTGCTTTGGGTCGCTACAAGATGATTCCCCGCGAAGTAAAGGATTTAATTTTGGGCAAATATGGTCGCACTCCGGGACCGATTGACCCCGAAGTTCGCAAATTGGCTATCGGTGATGCACCGCAAATCGACCATCGTCCTGCTGACGATATTGCCCCGCAGCTAAAGAAGCTCAAGGATAAGCTTGCAGAGGAAGGCTTCCCCAATGCACCCATCGAGGATGTTTTAAGCTATGCTTCCTTCCCTGAGGTAACCTTAAACTTCCTGCGTCACAGCAATATCGGCATGCATTTCCACGATATGTAAATATTACTTAAAACACACAAAGACCTGCTCCCTTTCGGGAACAGGTCTTTTTTGTTACTACAATTATTGGATGTTATTCTACGTCATCCGGATAATCTTCTTTTATCTCCTCATGAATATTCTCCGGCTCATGAATCAGCTGAATTTTTACGCGAGTAATACGCATCTTGGCAATCTCTTCAATAGTAAATTCTGCCTCGGCAGTTTTCACCTTTTGACCAACCTTGGGCGGATAGTCAATTTGGGCATATAGCCAACCGCCGATAGTATCGCAATTTTCTGTATCCAGCGCCAGCTCGAACACATCGTTAACATCATCCAGCAGCATTTTGCCGTCAACGGAATAGGTTTTATTGCCCTTATCCTCAACCTCAGGTCGCTCTTCATCAAATTCGTCCTGAATTTCGCCCACGATTTCTTCCAAAATATCTTCAACCGTCACCATACCGGCAGTGCCACCATATTCATCAATGAGTACCGCCAGCTGGCTACGATGCTTTTGCAGCATTTTTAAAAGCTTACTAATCGGTAAAGACTCCGGCACCAGCAGCACATCACGAGCAAGGCTCCGCAAATCAGGCTTTTGACCTGCATTTAAATCTCGCAGCAAATCCTTAATATGCAAAAAACCGATGATGTGGTCCTTATCCTCTTCACAGATGGGATAGCGAGTCATGCGCTCATCCAAGGCCGTTTGGATATTTTCTTCCACCGGGTCCTCCAAATAAAGGCAAATCATATCGGTGCGGGGTACCATAATATCACTAGCACGTCTATCCGAGAAATCAAACACATTATCCAGATAGGTCAGCTCCGTTTTATCAATGTAACCATGCTTATGGCTTTCCTCCATAAGAATACGGATTTCGTCCTCATTATGGGCTTCCTCTGCTTCGCTAGCAGCCTCCACACCCATGCGGCGCAAAATCCAATTAGCTACATGATTTAAAAACCATACCGCCGGATACATGAGCTTGTCAAACATCAGCAGGGGCCAAGCCACAAAAAGCACAATTTGCTCCGTCTTTTGAATGGAGAGAGACTTGGGCACCAGCTCACCCAAAACAATATGCAGGGCAGTGATAACGCTAAAGCCCAGCACAAAGGCAATAGTATGCTCCAAATTAGCCGGCAGCTGCAGCAGCTCAAACACAGGATGCAAAATTTTTGCTACAGTGGGCTCGCCAATCCAGCCTAGTCCCAGAGAAGCAATGGTTATGCCCAATTGGGTTACCGATAAAAACGCATCCAAATGCTCGGTAACCTTTTTAGCATAAACTGCGCGACGATTGCCCTCCTTAAGTAAAGCATCCAAACGGGAGGGACGCACCTTAACAATGGAAAACTCCGAGGCTACAAAGAAGCCGTTTAAGGCAACCAAAAATAAAACTACAATTACATTAAAGAGTATTATAAGATAATCCAAACAAATCTGCAGCTCCGTCCTTAGCCGAAGCTGGCAGGTTCACCTCCATGCAAATAATTATACAGCATATATTCTACCATAGCAGAGAGATTATAGCAAAGCTTATTTTTACATAGACAACCATTTTACAAGCATTTTACTATAATTTGACCACACTTCCTGAAAAATTAGCTACAAATAAAAAATGCGAGCTGCTCAGGCTCGCATTTTTCCAGTGAGATTTGTGTAAGGTGTATGATTTATCCACTAAAGGGTGAGTCAGTCTAAATTAGGTACGCTAAGAGCTCTTCCCAAATCCTTCAACATCTGCATATCCCGATCCGTGCCACGGCCTGCAGTAGTCAAATAGCCACCAATCATAATGCCGCTTGCGCCACCATTCAAAGCCAAGGACTGCAAATCGCGCAGATTTACCTCGCGACCACCTGCGGTACGAATTTGGGCCTTGGGCAGAATAAAGCGGAAGGTTGCAAAGGCACGCAAGATTTCTAAAGGCGGCAAAGGCTTATTGCTTTCAAAGGGAGTTCCCGGAATAGGAGTTAAAAGATTAAGCGGCACAGAATCAATGCCCAGCTCCTTTAAGGTAAAGGCCATTTCCACACGCTGCTTTGGAGTTTCGTTAAGGCCGAAGATACCACCACTGCACACACGCAAGCCAGCTGCCTGAGCATTTTTGATGGTGGAGAATTTATCTTCATAAGTGTGAGAGGTGCAAATATCGGGGAAATGGCTACCACTGGTTTCCAAATTAGAATGGAAACGAGTTACACCTGCAGCCTTTAAAGCCTTTGCCTGCTCCAAGGTTAAAATACCCAAGGAAGCGCAAACTTCAATTTTTAGCTCTTTTTTAATGCGGCTCAAGGCTTTGCAGATATTGTCAAAATCATCCTCTTTGCTTTGTCCACGACCGCTGGTAACAATGGAAAAACGTACAGCGCCTGCTTCCTTAGCCTTTTTAGCAGCTTCGAAAAATTGCTCTTGGCTCAAAAGGCCATATTCCTTAACGCCAGTATGCCAATGAGCGGATTGAGCGCAGAACTTGCAGTTTTCACTGCATTTACCACTGCGGCCATTGATAATTGCACAGCAATCAACCTCGTCGCCGGCAAATTTTTGGCGAATTTTATCGGCCATAGCGCACAGCAGCATGGTGTCCTTATCACTCACGTTAATCAAATATTCAGCTTCTTCTCTAGTAATATCCTGGCCATCCAATACTTTGTTGGCCAAAGCAATGATTTTTTCCATTTACATTTCACATCCCTAAGTATAATAGTTAACCATTCTATAGCACTTCGGTTAACCGTAAACTATTATACCTCAGAATTTAGGTTGCGTCAACCTTGATTTTAGAACGGTTTACTAAAATAAAAAAACTCCCTCTGCTTCACAAACTCGCTGAGGGAGTCAATATATCTTATCTAATTCCAACAATACCAAGCATAAGTCCCAATACACCACTCATACACAGGAGCTTGATAACGCTCATCTTATGACGAATGCACCACAGGGAAATTGGCAAAACAATAACACCTACCAAATCAATTTTGGTAAAGTCCTTGGGCAGAGTTTCTGTATTCCACAAGGCCAAAAATACAAAGCTAAGGCCGGCAGAGCAAATCAGTGCCACCACAGCGGGACGCAGTCCGTTTAAAATACCACGCACAGGACCGATATCACCATATTTGAAGAACAGATGGGCCAAAATCAACACGATTATGACCGAGGGAAAAACAAAGCCTACGGTTGCACAAACGGCACCTGGCAAGCCTGCGACCTTAGTTCCCACAAAGGTTGCAGCATTAATGCCAATGGGCCCCGGCGTCATTTGGGAAATAGTAAAAATATCTATAAATTGCTGCATAGTTAGCCAGCCATGCTCATCAATAACCTGTGCTTGAATAAGGGGCATGGAGGCATAGCCACCACCCACACAAAAGGCGCCAACCTTCACAAAGCTCCAAAAAAGCTCCCAATAAATCATTAAGCTCATATATAAAGCCCCTCCCTACGCGTATTTTTTATCGCGCAGCAGGAAGAAACCAATAATGGCGTCCACAACTACTGCGTACATCAAATTAACATGGAAGAAATAATTAGCAACAAAGGTACTCACAATAATCAAAAGAGGGAGCGCTAGCTTTTTCTTGTACTCTTTTTTTAGTAAATCTATAGCAACATTAATAATAATGGCTGTAGCACCGCATTGCATACCCTTCAAGAGCAACTGAATGTACTGATTATTGGCAAAGGCGTCATAGGCATAGGAAATAATGCTTAAGGTAATGAGGGGCGGCAAAATAGTTGCACCCAAAGCCACCAAGGTCCCCTTAAAGCCAGCCAAACGATACCCTAGGCTGATAGCAGCATTTGCCGCCACCACACCGGGAGCGGACTGGGCAATAGCCACTAAATTAAGGGTCTCTTTGTCGTCCATCCATTTATATTCATCTACAAATTTGGCCTTCAACAGCGGAATAATAACGAAACCGCCACCAATGGTAAAGGCACTAATGATAAAGGTGGATTTGAAAAGCTTCCAAAGCAAATTCTCGTCCTGAACTTTTTGTAATTCCAAAAATATCGCTCCTTTAATAGAAGATGAGTGTATTATAGCATACTTTACTAAACTTTGCACTAAATAGTGGCTTCATTACCGGCAGTAGAGCCAATTGGGACAATTTAGGACATATTAAAGCAGCCCCTTGCTTAGCAAGGGGCTTTCATTTAGGGCTTCTTCTGTAAAAGCTTTTGGGTA
>JBJDXD010000080.1:0-1595 GCA_051866495.1 Phascolarctobacterium sp.
CCCTTAATAAAGTTCTTGTGCATAGCACCAATAACCTTCTCAGCCACATCCTCGGGCACCTCTACAAAGGTAAATTTATCATAAATATTAATTAAACCAATATCGCGAGCCGGAATATCTGCCTCGATGGCAATGGTGCTCACAATATCCTTCACCATAATCTTTTGGCTACGTCCCACATTCATAAACAGACGCACCATGCCGGGACGACCGCCGGTGTTTTGCAAATCCTTGGCCAGCACATCCTCCTGAGGAGCCTCCAGAGCCTTCACGCCCTCCTGCATCAGCTTCAGGGCTGCTGCAGCCACCTCCTCGGCACTGTAGTCATCCAAAAGACTTTCCGCAATGGGCATATAATCATGGTAGGCATTGAGCTCCAGCACAGTCTGCATCTTGCTGATGATTTGGTCGCGTTGACGCTCAATTACGTTAGCAGCGGTGGGCAGCTGACGGCGTTGGATTTTAGTCTTCACCATGCGCTCGATGAGCTTCAATTGACGGAACTCGCGGGGAGTGATAAAGGTCATAGCCACGCCCGTATTGCCCGCACGACCGGTACGACCGATGCGGTGTACATAGCTTTCCGGGTCCTGGGGAATATCGAAGTTGATAACATGGGTAATATTATCAATATCGATGCCGCGGGCAGCCACATCAGTAGCGATGAGCACGTCACAGGCGCCCTCACGGAATTTCTTCATAACGCGGTCGCGTTGGTTCTGGCTCAAATCGCCATGCAAACCCTCAGCCATATAGCCACGGCTGGACAGAGCGATGGACAAATCATCCACACCCTTCTTGGTACGGCAGAAAATGATGAGCTTGCCATCGATTTCCGCATCTAGCAGACGGCACAGGCCCTCCACCTTATCCTTGGTCTCAAAATAATATTGCTCAATCAGGGGCACGGTGAGCTCTTCCTTGGAAACGGTCACGTTCTTGGGAGCGCGCATGTATTTTTTGGTCAAACTCAAAATAGGACGGGGCATGGTAGCGGAGAAGAGCAGGGTTTGACGCTCGCTGGGCAGCACCTTCATGATCTCTTCCATATCATCCACAAAGCCCATATCCAACATTTCGTCGGCCTCGTCCAGCACTAAAAATTTAATATGGTCCAGCTTAATGGTGCCACGATTAATGTGATCGATTAAGCGACCGGGAGTGCCGATAACGATTTGCACATTGCTCTTTAAGGCGCGAATTTGACGCTCGATGGGTTGGCCGCCATATACGGGCAAAGCCTTCACACGGCGCACACGACCAATTTTGCATACCTCCTCCGCAACCTGAATGGCCAGCTCGCGGGTAGGACACATAATCAGAGCCTGAATATGCTTAAAATCGTCAATGGACTGCACCAAGGGAATACCAAAGGCAGCAGTCTTACCGGTACCGGTTTGGGCTTGACCAATGACATCATTGCCCTCCAGCACCAGCGGAATGGTGGCCTCTTGAATGGGAGAGGGCTCCTCAAAGCCCATTTCCGTCAGGGCAGCGACGATTTTCTTATCAAGCTCTAGGGTACCAAACATTTCTTTTTGCATTGTCATTAAATAATTTCCTCCGTTAACAGGCTAGGCCTGCTTCTTTTCTTC
>JBJDXD010000081.1:0-1595 GCA_051866495.1 Phascolarctobacterium sp.
TATTTTCATTAACAACACCATTGGCATTAGCCAAGGCTGCGTTAGCGTTCAAATCCACAATATTAGCTTCCGCCGAGGCAGTAACATCCACGGTTTCATTACCTAACTTGTAGGTTCTATTGGGCTTATAGATAATTTCCCTAGGATTTTCAGGGACAGTAATATCATAATACTTGCCCGTTTCTGCATCGTATTGCAGCTTGTTACCCACCTTTAAGTTCACTAAACTAGCTACTTCATCATTGTCTTTATAAACATAGAGACTTCCACTAGATTGCAAATACTGCTTATCGCCATTGTCCAACACATAATACTTGCCCTGATTGCGCGACACAGTAATATTCGCCGGCAAATCTTCCTCTGGCACGATTTCGCCATAATGGGCACTATCATTCACATCACTATAAACATAATTGCCATCTAAGTTCTTTACAAAGCTTTTACCCGTATTTGAAGTATAGCTATCCAGCTCCACCTTAATACCATTATCTTGAGTGGAGTTGATTACACTAAGATATTCATTTGCTTGCTCATTAGTTTCCAGCTTGCCATCCCGCGCTTCGTTAGCAAAGTTGGTAGCATAAAGCTTATCATTGCCGGATTGGGCCTTAACATCATTGCCCACCATATTCACAGCAATGGCCACGTCGCCCATGGCATAGCCACTATTCATGAGCACGCCCACGGAGGTAGCAGTGCCCACCTGTACCAGATTGCTCACAGCCAAATTATTGACGCTGCCCGCTCTCGCGCTAGCGGTGCCAATAGTATTGCCCTCCATCACAGCTTGGATAGTATTATCCACATCGTTGATGGAAATAGCTGCACCGGCAACTGCTTCGCCCTTGGCTAATTCAAAGCTTACACCACCGCCCACTTGCACATCCTTGTCGTAGGCAATGTTATTCACGTTCAGGCTACCAGCGCTAGCGCCAGTTATGTCATTTCCGCTCATGCTGGCTAGCACAGTGCTATCCACATAATTGGCCGAGCCGGAGCCACCCAAATTAATACTCACGCCACTACCGCGCTGGCCCACGTCCAAGCCCGCAGAGAGGCCCACAGCCACCTGGGCACCACTATTTTGCGCCTTATTGCTTACATTATCGGCATTGGTAATTTTGGTATTCTTGAGATTTGCCCCTGTGGTCTTATAAATATCGTTTACCGCAACAGCGCCGCTCAAGGAGCCGCTAAATTTGCTCTTATCAGCGGCACCAATTTTGCTAATGGCTGCGGCTCCGCTATAGGAGCCAATATAGGAGCTATCCTCGGCCAGAACGCTGACGCCCGTGGTCATCTCATTGCCAGCTTCAGGCCTGGTCAGCGTGATATCCACATTCTCAAGGCTGGCCTTGGTTTCATCCACAATATAATTCCAGGATACGCTGCCCGCAGCGTCCACCTTAATACTGCTTTCCTTTTTCTTGGACTGCTCAGGCTTGGCATTACCGGCCCCCGGAGCTGCCGCAGTTAAAATGGCACTATTATTATCTTGACTGTTATCCTTTGCTTCATCCTCGGTATCAGCCTTAATCTCCTGATCCTTGCTTGCAACGCCAGCTTGGCCCTTGCCACCTTCGGTTTTTAAATCG
>JBJDXD010000082.1:0-1578 GCA_051866495.1 Phascolarctobacterium sp.
AACAGTATAGGTGCTAGCAGGATTAACTAAACGATAACCGCCCTGAAAGCCGCGGTTAGCCTGCAAAATATTGGATTTATTCAAAATGGGAACAATCTGTTCCAGATATTTTTTAGAAATGTTTTGACGAGCAGCGATATCCTTTAAAGCAATAAAGCCATCCTGTTGATGCAAAGCTAAATCTATTAACATGCGCAGGGCATAGCGTCCCTTAGTAGAAATTTTCATAGCAAAACCACCTTTACGAAACAGTGTAATCAGCGTAAGCCTAGTTAAATTATATGCTATCTTTCAGCAGTAGTCAATGCTTTCGTGCAGCACTTTTGCAAGGGCAGGTGCATGGGGAGTTAGTGTAACATTATTTACGTTATATCAAGACATGTTAAAATTATAGCAAAATTTCAGAAAAAAGATGGACAGAGGCAATATATGGTGTATAATATTATGTAACAAATTTGTGAATTGAGGTGAACTATTTTGAAAACAAATCTCCAAAAAGGTATCTTTACTGTGGCAGTCGGCCTAGTATTATGGTTCCTGCCCGTGCCTGCCGGCCTCAAACCCCAGGCAATGCACATGTTTGCTATTTTCGTAGCAACCATTGTGGGCTTTATCCTGCATCCGCTGCCCATTGGCGCTATTGCCTTGATTTCCGTAGGCCTTACCGGCTTCTTGAAGGTTGTTAAACCGGCCGAGGCACTTTCTGGCTTTGGCAATGCCACGATTTGGCTCATTGTCAGCGCCTTCCTCTTTGCTTTGGGCTTCATTAAATCCGGCCTGGGCAAGCGCATTGCTTATAAAATCATGGCAGCCATTGGCTCCAGCTCCCTCAAGCTTGGTTACACCATGGCTATTACCGACTTTATCATTTCTCCCGCTACCCCGTCCAACACTGCTCGTGGCGGTGGTATCCTGTTCCCCATCGTGCGCAGCCTCTGCGTAGCCTTCGAATCCGAGCCCGATGAAAAGAGCAGAAGAAAAATCGGCTCCTACCTGATGAAATCCACCTTCCAGGCGGACTGCATCACTTCCTCCATGTTTATTACCTCCGTTGCGCCCAACTCCCTGTGCGTAGCCTTGGCAGCGCAATCCATCGGCGTGAACCTGTCCTGGGGCGGCTGGGCTTTGGCCTGCATCGTTCCCGGTCTGTTGGCTCTCGTTATTTGTCCTTATCTGGTTTATAAGCTGTTC
The DNA here is from genome assembly GCA_051866495.1 of Phascolarctobacterium sp. Taxonomy (GTDB): domain Bacteria; phylum Bacillota; class Negativicutes; order Acidaminococcales; family Acidaminococcaceae; genus Phascolarctobacterium_A. Next base: position 1,192 of record JBJDXD010000082.1, read on the forward strand.
CCGCCCGAGCTGAAGGAAACTCCAGAAGCTCCGGAAATCGCTCGCAAGGAATTGGCAGCTATGGGCCCCATGAGCAGCGACGAAAAGACTGTCTTGGGCGTATTCATTCTGGCCTTGGGCCTGTGGGCAACCTCCTCCTTCACCGGCTTCAACGCTACCATGATCGCGCTGGTATGCATCGGCATTATGCTGGCTCGCCATGCTATTGAATGGGAAGACGTTATTAAAGAAAAAGGCGCTTGGGATACCCTGGTATGGATGGGCGGATTAATGAGCTTGGCAACTGCTCTGAACAAGTCCGGCTTCATTAAATGGTTTGCGAAGATTGTTGCAGCTAATATGGGCGGCATCACCGGCATCACCGCTCTGCACAATGCCCAGCCCGCT
>JBJDXD010000083.1:0-7816 GCA_051866495.1 Phascolarctobacterium sp.
ATAGTAGCCTTGGATTTTCCGACTATGGAGCAAGCTGTTGCTTGTGTTGAAGAATGTGGTGACGCTGTAAGTCATTACAAGGTTGGCATGGAGCTATTCTATGCTGCCGGCGCGCCCATCATTACCTATTTGAAAAATCAAGGTAAGCATATTTTCTTGGACTTAAAGCTGCAGGATATTCCTAACACTGTTGCTCATGCACTGATGGTTTTGAGCGATTTGGGGGCGGACATGATGAATGTGCATGCGGTAGGCGGCAAAAAGATGATGGCCGAGGCTGTGAAGGCAGTGCGCGAAGCTGCTGCCAAGGCCGGTCGCCCTGCGCCCAAGCTTATTGCTGTAACCATCCTCACCAGCATGGATGACGAGCAGTTTGCTGATTTGAACTACAAGAACACCATTGCTGAGCAGGTTATTTCTTTGGCCAAGCTGGCTAAGGAAGCTGGTATGGACGGCGTAGTTGCGTCCCCCCGCGAAGCCGCCGGCATTCGTGAGGCTTGCGGCCCGGACTTCTTGATTGTTACCCCCGGCGTGCGTCCTGCTGGCGCGTCTTTGGATGACCAAAGTCGTGTGGCTACTCCTGCTGGCGCCTTTAAAAACGGCTCTAGCCATATCGTGGTAGGTCGCCCCATTACTAAGGCAGAGAACAGAAAAGCTGCAGCATTGGCAATTGTCGAAGAAATTGCCGGTGTTTAAGGAGAAAAGCCATGCCCTATGTAAACATCAAAATCACTCGTGAGGGCAATGTTACTCCAGAGCAGAAGAAGCAGCTTATTGAAGGTGCTACGGAGCTTCTGCATCGAGTGTTGAACAAAAACACTGCTACTACAGTTGTAGTTATTGACGAGGTTGATACGGACAACTGGGGTATTGGTGGCGTGCCTGTAACTGAAATAAGAGCGAGAGCTAAAAAGTAACTCGAAGGGAGAATAAATATGGAACCTTTGTTAGAAAAAGATGTAATGAAAATGCTGGAAGAAACTGAAGCTGTGCTCCACGGCCATTTCTTGTTGACCAGCGGCCTGCATAGCCCCATGTATGTAGAAAAATTTAACGTACTCCAACATCCTAAATACACCGAGCGCCTGTGCCAAGAAATCGCTCGTCGTTATGAAAACGACAATGTAGAGCTGGTTGTAGGCCCCATGACCGGCGGTATCCTGCTGGCTCATGAAGTAGGTAAGGCTCTGGGCACCTGCGCTATTTTCACCGAGCGTGAAAACGGCAAGATGACCCTGCGTCGTGGCTTCCAAATTCCTGCTGGCACTCGCGTGCTGGTTGTAGAAGACATTGTTACCACTGGTGGCAGTGTTAAGGAAGTAATGGAAGTCGTTAAGGAATGTGGCGGCGAGTTGGTAGGCGTGGGCCTGCTGGTAGACCGCAGTGGTGGCAAGGTAGACTTTGGCGTGCGCACCGAAGCTTTGCTGCACCTGAATGTTGAAACCTTCCAACCGGATTCCTGCCCGCTGTGTGCTAAGGGGATTCCCTTCACTAAGCGCGGTAGAACAGGCAAATAAAAATGAAAATCGCATATAAGGCACTATCTACTTCAGAATCGCTCCTAGACGTACCTCTAGTACGCCTTCGTCACGATTCTTCGTATCTAGCACCTTCTCTGCGATTTTAGATAGGTTAATTATTTATTTGCTAACACCGTTACTCAATGCGAGTAGCGGTGTTTTTGACTATAGGAGCAGTATGGTGTAAAATATTACATTATGAGTACAAGAATCGATAGTGCCTTTTTGCACCGTGCTTTGCAGCATTATTATGGCTATGCCAGCTTTAGAACGGGGCAGGAGGAAATAATCAGTACAATTTTACAAGGACAGCCAGTGCTAGCCGTTTTGCCCACGGGCGCCGGCAAGAGCATTTGCTTTCAGCTACCATCCCTGCTGCTCAAGGGTGTGACCCTTGTTATTTCTCCCTTGATTTCCTTGATGAAGGACCAAGCGGAGGCGCTAACTGCCCGCGGAATCCCTGCGGCATATTTAGATAGCAGCATGACGAGCAATGAGTATGGCAAGGTGCTGCACGCAGCTCTCAATAAGCAGTGTAAATTTCTCTATGTTGCTCCGGAGCGACTTTTGAATCCGCAGTTTTTGCGCTTTGCCCAAGCTGCCTATATCACCATGGTGGCAGTGGATGAGGCCCATTGCGTTTCCCAATGGGGGCACAGCTTTCGCAAGGATTATTACAATATACCCCAGTTTATGGAGCAGCTGCCGACTAGGCCCTTAATCGCAGCCTTTACAGCAACAGCCACACCCCAGGTGCGCCAGGATATATGCCAGCGTCTGCACATGTCTCAGGCGAAAATCATAGTCTCTGGCTTTGATAGGCCCAATCTACATTTTGCAGTGGAGCGCACACAGGATAAGGATCGCTCACTTCTAGCCTTTGTGGCTAAGCATGAGCATCAATGTGGCGTCATCTATTGCGCAACGCGCCAAAGGGTGGAGCAGGTGACCCAGCTCCTTTTACGTCAGGGGCATTTAGCCTTGCGCTACCATGCGGGCTTGACAGCGGAGGAGCGGCGCGAAAATCAGAACCTTTTTGTAAGTGGGCAGGTGCCCCTTATTGTGGCCACTAATGCCTTTGGTATGGGCATCGATAAAGCGGATGTGCGCTTTGTGGTGCATTATAATATGCCCAAGGATATGGAAAGCTATTATCAGGAGGCAGGACGTGCGGGGCGAGACGGCAAGCCTTCGGAGTGCTTATTGCTTTATAATAAACAGGATATTATTATCAATACCTATCTAATTGGGCACAACCAGCCTGATTTGGCGTGGAAGCAGCACGAAATGGAGCTTTTGGATAGGATGGTGTATTATTGTAACACCAGCAGCTGTTTGCGTCGTGAGCTTTTAACTTATTTTGGGGAACAGGCGCCAACGCGCTGCAATAATTGTGGTAACTGTAATGCTACGAAAACTGCTAGCTGGCGCAAATATTTTGGCATCTAATTGAGTCATAAACATAAAAAGAGGAAGACTTGAGCTAGTCTTCCTCTTTTACTTCGCTTAGTAAAAATTATTCGATTTCCACAGTGGTGCCGGGCTTAACAATCAGCACCTTGCTAGTGGTTTTGGCTTCTACATCTGCCTTGAAGGCATCCACATCCTGAGTAATGGGCGGCCAAGTGTTGTAGTGAATGGGGATAACGGTTTTAGCCTTTAAAAAGTCGCAGGCGATGGCTGCATCATGGGGATCCATGGTAAAGTTGCCACCTATGGGTAGCACAGCATAATCAAAGGGGTCAAGCTTCGGCAGCAGCTGCATATCGCTAAAGAGAGCAGTGTCGCCAGCAAAGTACAGCTTGGTACCATAAAAATCAACTACAAAGCCACAGGCGTGACCGCCGGCAACGCCGGAGCCGTGGAAGGCCAAGGTTACGCGCACCTTGCCAAAGGGGAACATGTAGGTGCCGCCAAGGTGCATGCCGTGAGCCTTACAGCCAGCTTCACCAGCCATACCAGCGATTTCGGCAGTGGAAATAATGGTGGCATCACATTTTTTAGCAATTTCAAAGGCGCTACCCAAATGGTCAAAATGAGCGTGGCTGATAAAGATATAATCAACCTTAATATCATCGGCAGTAAGACCTTCGGGATTTCCATCTAAGAAGGGGTCAAAAATAATAGCAGAATTGTTTTTGGCAACTACGAAGCAAGCGTGATTGATATAATGGAATTTTGCAGTCATAAGCGTTCCTCCTTTTGCTGACAGTAGCTTCACTGTCTGTCTCTTAGTTATATTATACTAGAAAATAACGTCTTTGTGAATTATCTAGAAGAATAGTCGGAAAAACTTTACAAGGACTTACCTTATGGGGTAAAATTATATTCATAGATTGTTAAGAAATTAGGAGTTGCAATTAATGAATTATAAAAGTATTACGGCATTAGGTCTGGCTTTGGGCTTGCTGCTGAGCATGAACATGGCCGAAGCAGCGAGCAAAAGGACTACTACCATGACCAAAAAGCAATTGCAGCAGCTTTTGAAAAAGAGCAAAAACAGTCCTACCATGACGGTTAAAACAGGCTCCAAGGGCGGTATGCAGGTGGTTACGAAGCCCCAGACAGAGGCTAAGGAGAAAGCAGAGCTGAGCTCATCAAAACCGGTTATCAAGAAATCCATTCCGGCAAAAGTGGAGAGCAAGGCCCCTGGACCCAAGATTATCAAGGTTGGCCAACAAAGCGTGCTTAAATCAAAGAGTACAGGCAAAGCTAACACTAAGTATAGCCAACAACAAAGCAATATGCTGGTAGAAAAAGATGGCAAGAGCTATTTTTTAGGCACGGAGCTGCCAGAGGCTTATAAAAATATCAGTATTTATGGCGATGCAGTCGCAAGTAAAAAGCAGGCTGTGGCCTTGATCAAGCAAAACAATCCCAAGGTGCGTCTGGCCTGCAGTGTGGAGGAGCTTGTGGATCTTTATTGGCAGGAGGCAGAGCGAGAAGAGGTGCGTCCTGACTTGGCTTTGGCTCAATCCATTGTAGAAACCGGCACCTATGCCTATGGGGGTGACGTGGAGCATAACCAGAATAATTTTTGTGGCTTGGGCACTACCGGTGGCGGTGTAAAGGGAGCAACCTTCAAAACCCCGGAGCTGGGCGTGCGTGCGCATATCCAGCATTTATTAGCTTATACGCAAAAAAAGCGCCCCCAAACGAAAATTGTAGACCCGCGTTACGAGCTTGCCCATAATATTCGTATGGAGCGCGGTATGGTGGATACTTGGTATGGCTTGAATGGTACTTGGGCTATGGGCTCCCTGTATTGCGAAAAGATAATGGCAACTTATCAAAAGATGCTGGCTATGCCCGGTGGTATGGATAAAAATAAGCAAGATAAAAAAGATAAGAAGAACAAAAAAGAGCAAAAGAGCATGCGTGAGCGCGTGCAGGAGCTGTTAAAGGAGAAAAAATAATGCATATTGTATTGGTTGAACCCGAAATCCCCGGCAACACCGGTAATATTGCCCGCTTATGTGCAGCAACAGGCTGCCATCTTCATTTGGTGCGTCCCTTGGGCTTTTCTGTGGACGACAAGTATTTAAAGCGAGCTGGACTGGATTATTGGCATTTAGTGGATATTCATTACTACGACAGCGTGTACGAGGTTTTAGAAAAGTATAAGGATAATAGCAAGTTTTTGCTGACTACCAAGGCTCATAAATCCTATGCGGACGTTAAATACGATGCGGATAGCCTGTTGATTTTTGGTAAGGAAACAGCTGGCCTCCCGGAAAAGCTGCGTTTGGAATATGCTGATTCCTGTGTGCGCATTCCCATGATTGAGGAAGCTCGCTCCCTGAATTTGTCCAATTCTGTGGCCATTGTGGCTTATGAGGCGCTGCGTCAGGTGGATAATTTTGCTGGTTTGACCTTGTATGGAGGGGAATATAAATGATTATTATCAAAGAGTTTGATTTTGATGCGGCTCATTATTTACCTGCCTATAATGGCAAATGTGAGCATTTACATGGGCACACCTATAAGCTAGTGGTAAAGGTTGAAGGTACACCGGATCACGAGGGTATGGTTATTGACTTTATTAAGCTAAAGAATTTAGTAAAGCAGGAGGTTTTGGTGCATTTGGATCATGCTTGCATCAACGATATTATTCCTGTGCCCTCGGCAGAAAATATTAGCATGTGGGTTTGGCAAAAGCTGGAAGGACTGCTCAAGAGCGACCATTATCATCTGTATGAGGTAGAGGTTTGGGAAACCCGCACCAGTGGCTGCGTATATCGAGGTGAATGAAGTGAAGGATGTACAAAGTGAAAAGGATTTGCGCCGCATTCCCTTGAAGCATGTGGGCATTAAGGATTTGCGTTGGCCCATTGAGCTGCGGGATAGGGAGCGTGGCACTCAGCACAGCGTGGCTAAGGTGCTTTTGGCTGTGGATTTGCCCCACGATATGCGGGGAACTCATATGAGTCGTTTTGTGGAGTGCATGCGAGAGCTGGGGCCCGTGGGCTTGAACGAAATCGAAGGAATTTTGGATAAGCTTAAGGAGCATTTGCAGGCGGAAAAAGCATTTTTGCAGCTGGAGTTTCCTTATTTCATCACTAAAACTGCTCCTGTAAGCGGCATGACTGCGCCCATGGATATTGATTGTGTTTATAAAGCTGAAAAGGGAGAGTTATTTAAGCTGAAGATTAAGGCTGTGGTGCCCATGCAAACCCTGTGCCCCTGCTCCAAGGAAATTAGCGATTATGGTGCCCATAACCAAAGAGCTTGGGCTAAAATCGAGATAGAGGCTAACGAGCTGGTATGGCTGGAGGAGTTGGCTGAAATTGCTGATGCAGCAGCTAGTGCTCCTGTGTATGGTCTTTTGAAGCGTCCGGACGAAAAATTTGTGACGGAGCACGCCTATGAAAATCCTCGCTTTGTAGAGGATGCGGTGCGCGAGATTGCTCTGAGGCTCGGAGCCGATAAGCGCATTACTTGGTATCGTGCTGAGGTTGAAAGTGTGGAAAGCATTCATAATCATAATGCCTTTGCTGTAGTAGAGAAGGGTGACTAATAATGCTATTAAAAATCAATAAGGAGCTAGTGGGTGAGGCCATTGCTAGCATTGGCGCTCATCCTGCTAGCCTGCCCATTTTTGCACATAAGGCAGAAATTCTGCCCTTGAAGCTGCTGGAGGTACGCACTCCGGCGGCTAATATTTTAAAGCAGGAGATGCTGGCCGCAGGTGGGGACGCAGTGGTGCCCACGGGCTGCATTGTGAATGCTGATAAATATGTGGATGTGCTGCTTTTGGGTACGCTAAAGCAGTATAAGCTGCTTTTAGCAAAGCTGGAGCAGATGCAGTATTTTGGCTTAAAGCAGGTGGCTGATGAGCTAACGCAGGCTGTGGCGGCGGAGCAGGAGCCACCTGCTCTCAAGACCACCTTGGCCGATGGCAGAGTTTTAAGCTATGAAAAAATGTGTGTCATGGGCATTTTGAATATTACGCCGGACTCCTTTTATGAGGGAAGTCGTGTACCCTTGCTGGATGATGTGCTTACTCGTGCTGGCCTGATGCTGGAGCATGGTGCGCAGATTTTGGATATTGGGGGCGAGTCCACCCGTCCGGGCAGCGATAGCGTGGACGGACAAGAGGAGCGGCGACGGGTGCTGCCGGTGATTGAGGCCTTGCGCAAGGCTTATCCTGAGGCAGTGCTTTCCGTGGACACCTATCGTGCTGATACGGCTGAGGCAGCAATAGCAGCCGGTGCTGATATTATTAACGATATCAGTGCTATGGAGGCGGATGAGCGTATGCTGGAGGTCGCTGTGCGCACTAAGGCGCCGATTATTTTGATGCATATGCGAGGGACGCCTAAGAACATGCAGCAAAATTGCCAATATCAGGATGTGGTGCAGGAGGTTGCTGTTTATTTGGCAAAGCGTGCCCAGCTTCTGCGTGAGCGTGGCGTGGGCGCGGATAAGATTATTCTAGACCCCGGCATTGGCTTTGCCAAGGATGTGGAGCAGAATCTGCGCTTAATGCGAGACCTTAAGGTTTTGACTAGCTTTGACTATCCGGTGCTGCTGGCAGCGTCTCGCAAGAGCACCATTGGTGCGGTGCTGGGCGGGGTGCCGGCGGCGGAGCGTTTAGAGGGGACGATTGCTACAAGTCTACAAGCGGTGTACGCGGGGGCGCAGATGGTGCGCGTGCACGATGTGCAAGCTAATGTAAGGGCAATTAGAATGTTAGAGGGTATTTTGAAGGTTTGAAAAATTGTAGTTTGTTGATTAGTTTTGGCGTTATCGCTCAAAGGTATACCTGTGAAGTGCTCCGGTCTGCGAATGCTTGA
>JBJDXD010000084.1:0-41061 GCA_051866495.1 Phascolarctobacterium sp.
CAGCAAATTCTGCTGCCAGCTTGTCCACATTAGCGCCCTTAGCCATAGCCTTAGCGGTAATTTGCGCCATTTCATAACGGGTCATCAGCTTGTCGCCACCAAATGTGGTATCGCCATAGCCATCAATAACTCCGGCGGCAGCCAGCTTGGAAATGCTGTCATAAGCCCAGTGCCCTGCAGGAACATCGGAGAACGGATTAGCAGCGTAAGCACTTGCGGTTACGCCCAAGGCCATAGCCATAGCCAGTACTAAAGATTTCTTCATGATACTTCACACTCCTAAAACTGTAATCTACTAATTAGTTTTCAAGCACAGTTTCCTCGTTTCCTGTTCTTAACAATACTAATTACTATCTAGATTATATCTTAGTAGATACTATTTTGCAAGTTATTTTTAATATTAATTTCACTTAAGTTGTCAATTCCTTTTACTTATACTTATTAATAAAGACAAGGCCAGTGGTGCCAAGTACTGTGATTGCCCTGCTTGCGCACCCTGCAAGGCTATTTTGGATAGAAAAATGGAAATACTGTAATAATCCTATTTTCTACAAAAGCTTCACATATTATTCTTTGACTTTCTGCTCAGCGTACCCTATACTAAAAATGACTTATTGAACTGCCACTCTCAAAGTATCATTTCCACAGTGAGGTAGTATAGAATGAAAAAGACAAGTATTCTTTTGGCTCTTATAGCCTGTTTATCAGTAAACGAAGCATCAGCTGCTACTATTACGCTAGACAAAGCTACTATGCTTGTTCCACAGGGATGGAGTGTTGCCGACGAGGACTTAAAATTCAAAAAAGCTACTACTGCCGAGCTCAATGATCGTGGCGAAGTGGTCAGTGCCGTGCTCAACAAGGCCACCTACCTTCGTCCTACTGGTTGGCGCAGCCTTATTGATGATTACTGCTATGTGGAAACTACTGACATGTTTTTTCCGCGTTTTTTCCACCCTTGGGGGATGCGCTATGGCGCTCCTTTCCCCACTTACGGTCATATTCGTTATGCTGGTGACAGATTAGTGAAGTTTGCAGAGAACGGCACAGTGCTTAGAGGTGTTATTGACGAAAAAGTTACACTATCCATAAACAAAGATGGCTATGGCTTTGTGGACTTCAAAGCTGGTACAATATTATCCTTTGCTGAGGATGGTCATTTGATGCATGGCACATTAAACAGTGACACCTATTTGCGTCCAGTTGGCTGGCAAGCGTATTCTTATAGCAACAAGCTGGCTGGTTTTATCCAGTTTAAGAGTGGCAAGGCTATTGATTTTAATGAAAAAGGCGAAGTAATTAGTGGGACACTTAAGGCTCCTACTCTTTGGCACGACGAGAGCGGTTCTGAGATCACCTTGCCTGCTAAGGCAACAGTGCACTTCACCGAAAAGGGTTCTAAAATCATAAAGCCAGAAAAAGAATAATAGCTTAAAAACAGGAGCCTGCGCGCTATGTGCAAGCTCCTGTTTCGTCATAGTCATATTATAATAGTAATATGATCATCCCTTTAATTCACAATACATACTAAATCATTTTCATCCCTGCTATTAAAGCTAGTGAATTAGTGACATATTGATTCAAGCTTATACCCTCTCTTTTAGACTGATTAACCAATAATTTGTGCAATGATTTAGGAATACGCACAACAAATTTGCCGCTGTAATCATCATCAGGCTCAGGTATAGGCATATTCCTTTCCAGCATACTAGTTATCCATTCTCGTTGAGCGTCCTTAATGTTTTCATATGCTTCACTAATGCACTCTCCATCACTCATGCATCCTTTGAGCATTGGTATAGAAATAAAAATACCTCCACCTTCCTTTTTAGGAATTTCACAAATTTCCATAAGGTAACTGCAACATTTTTCCAGCTTTTTACGGAGTTTTTGCCACATTTTTCTGAGTTTTTCACAGTAGTTCTGCAACATTTTTCCAGCTTCCTATTAATTATTATAAAAATAGGAGCCTGCGCGCTGAGTGCAAGCTCCTGTTTTTATGTAATCACAGCTTCTTCAAATATTCCTCCACGTTTTCGTATACTATGCCATTGCTAGCAGTAAAGGCAGCACCGCGATACAATACACAACGCTTAGTAATTTTACCAAAACGGCTTTCAGTTTGCGCTAGCATTGCTTCATACAGCAAATATCTGCACTGATTTGGAGCATATTGCTGGCTATGCTTAATCTCATACAACTCACATGTATCGTGTTCCTTGTCGTAAACCAGCATGTCGTACTCTCCTACGGAAAACTTTAGCTTACACACTAAATGCTTTTTATTTGCGGCTTGCATCATCTCAAACAAAACAATATCCTCCAGCATGCGCCCACGCACATCTTCTAATATGCGTTCGTTTACCAGCAGCTTAAGCCTTTCACTAAGATTATTGAATGCTTTATCCTGCAGCAAAGCATAAACAAGCGCCTGCGCCTGGCAGTAACGCATGCCTGGCTGGATAAAAATCGTGTATTCATAAGCGCTTTCCCTATCAGACATGGTATAAACAGAGCAAGCAGCAATAAGCTCTAGGGCCTCTAAATATTCCTTAATTTCGTATACATGAGCTTCAGTCAAAGCAATCTTTTGCTGGGCCTTATTTTTAATATCTAATAATTGCATCAAGCGCTCAGTAATGCTTTGCCGATCCACATCGTCCAAAATATCCGTTCTTTTGCTTGGATTACTCTCTCGTCGCAAAAGCTGTGCCGCCGAACCCAAATCATGGGACTTAAAATCATTTTGCAAAACACTCAATAAAAAGCGATGATTCATATCCTCAATGATACGATTAATAGCCCCGGTAAGCTCTCCCGACTCCGCCAAATCCTGTAAATGCCGCAAATAATTACCTGCTTGGCAGGTGGTTAAGCCATGCTGGATATTTTTGCAAATAGCGGTATCAATGTATTGGCGCGTGCTTTCGTCATCATAAAAAGAAGCCTGTTCATCCACATTGGCAAAATCGATGCTGCCAGCCCGCAAGGTTCCACCATAGCGAATATATTCATCTATATCGCTGCTCCCTAAAAGTCTTGCATGCTCCCTATAGGGAATAAAGGTTGTGTGAATAATCTTAGCTCTATCGTATAACTCATTATGCTGCGAAAGCCAAAAGCCCAAGGAATCCGTTCCTGAGAGCACTATATGCATACCCTGGGCAGCATATACATCCGAAAACAATGCTGCTCCATCAATAAAGTTCTCCAACAAAGTTACTTCATCAATAAATATATACCTATATCCGCGCTTCCATAGTAATTGCAAATCGTGATTCAAACTCCCCAAGTCATCGGTAGTTCTCGCTTTAACATAAGCAGCTTGCTTCTGCCTCCTAGAACCCATTTGTAAAACAGCCTGCCTGAGCAGTGTGGTTTTGCCGGTACGACGCAAACCGTAAAGGATGCACACCTTATCCCAAGTCGCTTCGTCTAAGTATTGCCACAGCAAATCAAAAACTTCCCTTTTTTGCCATTGCTGCACGCCCTTTGCCCAAGCCAGCAGCTCTTCTCCCACTAGCACACGCGTGCGATAGCTACCATATACAGCTACATCTTCATGCACTTCGTATGCGGGCTGCACCTGTTCTCGCAAAAGCGCAAGCATATCCTGTAATTCCTTGCGCAAGGCTATCTGCGTAAAAATTTGCTCCCGTTCATTCAGCTTAATATATTTACTTTTCACTTTCCCGTATTCTCGCCATTGCAAATATGGCTGCTTTTTTCCACGGATAGTTTTGTAGGTTATACTTCCACGGGGTAAAGCTTTTATCTTTTCTTCTATATCCGCTATTTTAAGCAGTAAATTCTCTTTTTTCATCTTCGTCACCCAAGTATATTATAACCAACAATTTTACTAAAAGCAACAACTATGTTGGTTGCATATAAAATAAAAGCAGGAGCCTGCGCTTTAGTGCAAGCTCCTGCTTTTTGTATTATACATCACTATTTCAATGCGTTCCCTGTACAATTTTTATGCCGCAAGCAGCCAATTCATCAGCAATAGCCTTGATGGTGGGGCACAAATGCTTTTCTCCCTGCTCATCCTTTTTGCTAGTACAATGGCTCAAATGCAAAGCATCTATCTCCAAGGCCTTCATACGCTCGATTTTCTTCCTAATGCCTTCTTGGTTTTCTAGCATAGAATCGCCACAGCCATTGCAGGTCCACATAGCCATCAAGCGCAGCTCTTCCTCGCCATATTGAGCAAAGGCTTTATCCTTTTCATAAAATGCCCGCAAACAGCCTGCTCCGGCGCAGGATGCAGAGGTCTTTAAACAACGTAAAATTGCTATCTTTTTCAAATGCGCAACCTCCTAAAACCATTCCTCTTGTATTTTATATTGCAGAATTAATCACCTTTATTATAACCTGAGCATACTCCCTTTGACCAGCATAAAACTTTAGCGTTCCCTGAGCAACATCGTGCTTATTCAACGCCTCCCGCGGTACGCGCAGCTCCACATTTAAGGGAATAGCAGCGCCCTTGGCCCTTAAAGCATCCGTTGGCAGAAGCTCTGTCCAAATCCCCTTCTTTGTGCCTTGCGACAAAAACATTTCCATGTCGCTGCCACTGCAACGCAACGGCTCTTTACTATCTGTCTGCAAACGCAAATAAAGTGTGTACATATTGGGATTAAGCAGCTATTTTACAACTCCCTGTTGCCCCAAATCCACAGTACAGGTAGCAGTTTTTCCTTTAGTCAAATTAATTTTTGCATTCAATCTGTCGCGAGCGTTCTCTGAGCGTATAGCAGTCATGCCAAACATCACGGCAATCATAGCAAGGAATAGGACTATTCTTCCCAACCATTTCTTACTCATGCTGCACCACCCGTCCCTTCATGCGTTGATAGCAATATTTGGCAGCCAAAAGCAGCAGCGCCAAAATGCCCGGCGTCATATCGCCACAGTAGAACTCTCTGTCCAAAATATTATTGATTGCGAATTGCAATTTAGTATTCTTAGCAATTTCAAAATTAATTGCTGTATTAAGAATAAAATAAGCATCATCAGAACCATATTCACCGGTAACAGTATCCTCAGCATTTCTTTCCGTGACATATTGGCATTCTAACAAAGCATCCCATTTATCCTTAGTGTAGTTAACACCAGCATGTAATAAATGCTAATGTATTAGTTAATTCTCATTACATAGGTGCTATTTTGTTATCTTTGATATATTCTGTTTACACATCGTGCACATTAAGTGCGTTTTAGACTCCCATTGCGTTTTGCAACATGGATTAAATGTTCGATTATCGAATATTTATTTGCATTTAGGTCTTAATTCCGGTGGTAGCATGGGGCAAGCATCATGAATGGACTCGCTAACAGGGTTCACATGCACCATGCAATGCTTTACCAGCGGGAAATTGGCCTCAATAGCTGTATGCACCGTTTCTGCAATAGTGTGAGCCTCCAGTAGCGTCAAATCATCCTTTACACTGATTTCCACGTCCACATAAATACGGCTGCCAAACATGCGGGTATACAGGCTATCCATATGCTCCACACCGGGCACACGCTCAATCAGCTCCTCCAGATCCTTGGTGGTTTCCTCGTCGCAGGAATGGTCCACCATCTTGTCCATAGCGTCCTTAAAAACTTCATAGGCAGCCTGCAAAATCATCAAGCAGATAATCATACTAGCAATGGGGTCTAGCACAGGATAGCCCATGCGAGCGCCCAAAATACCCACAAAGGAGCCAATGGAGGACAGAGCATCACTACGATGATGCCAAGCATCCGCCATCAAAGCACCGGAATTGATTTTTTGCGCAGCATTGCGAGTGTACCAGAACATACCCTCCTTAACCACAATGGACAGCACAGCAGCCCACAATGCCAGTTGTCCCGGCACCACCAATTCAGCGGCATCGGTATTAAAAACCTTTTCGTAACCGCTATAACCAATGCCCAAAGCAACCAATGTGAGCATACAAGCCAAAATAATAGCAGCCACACACTCCATGCGCTCGTGGCCGTATTGATGCTCCTCATCACTAGCCTTGTTAGACAGCTTTACACCTGCCATAACCACAAAGGTACTAAAGACATCGGATGCGGAATGAACACCATCGGATATCATAGCAGCGGACTGAGCCATAAAGCCCGCTGCCAGCTTGGCTAAGCTGAGCACTAAATTCGCCACGATACTATTTAACGACACTATCATGGCAATTCTTTCTTCTTCGTTTGCATATTTCATAATAAATCCCCCCAGATTTGAGCTTTAACATGCTCTCTTGCTCTTTTGATGCGGTGCAGACACTAAAAATAGAAAGCGCCTGCGGAATAGTAATTAACTGTCCCGCAGACGCTTATTGCTTAGTCTGCTGCCCAAAGGGCCCGGCTGCAAAAACCTCTCGTCTAGAAGGTAGACCGCCTGATCAGTTTGTACTGTAGCAAAAACGCAGTGCAAAGAGATTATAAGTAGTATACGCAGTTAGCAATAGATTTGTCAACTCTTTTTTTATAAATAACTTGGCTCATCAAGACTGCTTAGAAGTCGTCATCCCATGGACAGACTACTAATCCTCGCTAGTAATCCTAACACAGGAGGCCTTCACAGCATTATGCCAGCCACGCAATAATTTACTGCGCTTTTCCTTGTCCATATTGGGGGCAAAGGTTTTGGCAATAGCATGATTTTGCTTAATGGTATCCTTGTTCTCCCAATAGCCAACAGCTAAGCCGGCAAAATAAGCAGCACCCATGGCTGTAGTTTCGATGGTAGTAGGTCTTGCTACCTTCGCATTCATAATATCGGCTTGGAATTGCATTAGGAAATTATTGGCGCAGGCACCGCCATCCACCTGCAGGGAAGCCAGCTCAATGCCGCTATCCTCCTGCATGGCCTGCAGCACATCGTTTACCTGATATGCAATGGATTCTAGAGTAGCACGCACAATATGATTGCGATTAACACCGCGAGTAAGCCCCACCAGAGCTCCACGAGCATATTGATCCCAATAGGGAGCTCCCAAGCCTACAAAGGCAGGCACCATATAACAGCCATTGCTGTCCTCCACTGCAGTAGCCAGTGCCTCGGATTCAGCAGAAGTGCGAATAATACCCAGCTGGTCACGCAGCCATTGCACAGCTGCGCCAGCCACGAAAATAGAGCCCTCAAGAGCATATTCCACCTTGCCATCCACGCCCCAGGCAATGGTAGTAACAAGGCCATTTTTAGAGGACACAGGCTTTTCGCCTGTATTCATCAGGAGGAAGCCGCCCGTACCATAGGTATTTTTGGCTTCGCCAGGAGCAAAGCAGGTTTGACCAAAGAGTGCACACTGTTGGTCACCGGCAGCACCGGCAATGGGAATTTGATGTTCAAAAAGACGGGTATCGGTTTGACCATAAACGCAGCTAGAGGGCTTAACCTCCGGCAGCATGGTCTTAGGTACATCCAAAATGCTAAGGATTTCTTCATCCCACTTTAGCTCATGGATATTGTACATCAAGGTACGGGAAGCATTGGAGTAGTCGGTTACATGAACCTTGCCACCGGTCAGCTTCCAGATAATCCAAGTATCAATGGTACCAAAAAGTAAACGTCCGGCATTGGCCTTTTCGCGCACACCGGGTACATTTTCTAAAATCCAGTGCAGCTTGGTGCCGGAAAAATAAGCATCCAAAACAAGGCCAGTTTTTTCGCGGAACATATCGGCATACCCCTTAGCCTTTAGCCCATCACAATATTCCGCAGTGCGACGGCACTGCCAAACGATGGCCTTATAAACGGGTCGACCAGTTACCTTATCCCATACCACGGTGGTTTCGCGTTGGTTGGTAATGCCAATGCCCGCAATATCCTCAGGAGTAACATTTAGCTTGCTCATAGCCTCGTACATAAGGCCTAATTGAGTTGCCCAAATTTCTTCGGCATCATGCTCTACCCAGCCTGGCTGGGGAAAATATTGGGTAAATTCTTTTTGAGCAACACTGCAAATTTCACCCTCGTGATTGAAGAGAATAGCACGGCAGCTAGTGGTGCCCAAATCCAGTGCCATAATATATTTTTTATTCATTTAGTCACGTCCTTTTATAGGTTAGGCAGGAACAGAATGAGTCCCGGCCAGTAGGTTACGATAACCAAAGTAATCAAAAGTGCGATAATAAAGGGTAGGCACTCCTTCATAAATTGGCCCAAGGATGTTTCGGTAATAGCGCACACAGTAAACATCATAGAGCCAAAGGGAGGTGTTAAGCCGCCAATCATAATGTTAACGATGCAAATGATACCAAAATGCACAGGGTCAACACCCAATTGCTTTACAACGGGTACTAGCAAAGGAGAAAGAATAATCAAGGCAGCGCCGCCTTCTAGGAACATGCCTAAAACTAAGAGCAGCACATTGATTAAGGCCAGCATCACATAGGGATTACGGGTAAAGTCCAGCATACCAGTGGTAATGGCTTGAGGAATGCGTTCCCAGTTCATGTAGTAACCAAAGAAGGAAGCTGCCACAATGATCAAGGTTACGGAGGAAGTACCATAAATGGTCTCCTTCATAATGGGCCACAGATGCTCCCATTTCAAGCGTCTGTAAATAACAGCGCCAACAAAAATACAATAAACAACCGCTACAGCACCTGCTTCAGAGGGGGTGAACATACCCATGCGCAGGCCGGCAATAATACCAAAGGGGAAGAGCAGAGCCCAAATAGAGTCCTTGAGCTGAGCAAAGATTTCGCCCATGGTTGCTCTGCGCTCGCGGGTAGCCTTATAGCCACGCTTTTTAGAAATAAAATGCACCGTAAGCATCAAAGCCAAGGCCATCAAAACACCGGGCACATAGCCAGCGATAAACATCTTAGTTACGGACACATTGGCAATTAAGGCATAAATAATCAAATTAATGCCGGGAGGAATAACCGGCGTTACTGCAGAGGAAGCAGCCGTAATCGCTGCCGCAAAGCCCTTGGTATAGCCGCGCTTTTCCATTTCTGGCACCAGCATCTTGGATTGCATAGCAGCGTCGGCGTTAGCAGAGCCAGACACGCCGCCCATCAACAGGGACAGCAGCACGTTAACCTGTGCCAAGCCGCCACTAAAGTGACCGGTGAGTACCTCGGTAAACTTTAAAAGCTTTTCACTGATACCAGCAAAGTTCATAATACTGCCCGCCATAATAAAGAAGGGGATGGCAAGCAGCGGGAAGGATTGGCAGCTTCTGATAATGCTTTGGAATAGCAAATGCGTCGGAGAAGTGGTATCAATAAAGGTAAAATAGGAAGCGGCTGCGCCGAACAGGGCAAAGGCAATGGGAATGCCTGCAAAATACAGCACAAATACAATAAGGACTGGTAAATAAGCCATTATGCATTTACCTCCTTTTTACCGCAAAAATCTTCGTAGACAAAAATCACAGAATAAATAGTCATCATCAAGAAAGCAATTACTACAGCAGCAGTGATATAGGCTGAGGAGATGCCCATTACCGGAGTCAGCTTGGTGTAGGACTTGGAAATGAAGACTACGGATAAGTAAAACATATAGGCATTGAGTACCACTAAAATGATGTCCATCAGCGTAGCAATGCCTCTTCTTAAGGTGGCTGGCAGCATATTTACCACAATATCCACGCCAACGTGCCCCCGCCGCTTAAAGCAGGCGATGGCGCCAATGAATACGGACCAAACGAAGCAGCCGGTAGCGACCTCTTCGGACCATACCATGCCCATATTAAAGAAATAACGGCAAATAATGTTCAGAACTACCAAAGCAGTGGTGATAATCAAAAAGCCAGCTGCAATTAGCTCTTCAGCATTTTTTAAAATAAACTTCATATTATCTAGAGCCTCACTAATTATAAACAAATCAGAAAAAAATGTGGGTAAATAGTGTAAAAGGGACTGCCGAAACAGTCCCTTTAAATCATAGCACCAATTGATTATTTTTTCAGGTTTTGGCGAATCTTCTCCAACTCAGCTTTCATAGCTTTGTAGGTGCCAGGTTTTACGCCTTCTTTAGCTTCCATGTTTTCGTAGATGGGCAGAATTGCTTTATCGAATTTTTCATGGTCAACTTCGTTGAATTTAACGCCCTTGGATTCCAGCTCAGCTTTAACCTTGTTGTAAGAGTCGCTAGAAATCTTCAGCATTTCAGGGCCGCCCTTTCTGAACTCTTCAATAACGATCTTGCGGTCAGCCTCAGGAATGCTGTTCAGAACCTTAGTGTTGATGTAAACGCCGCAGGTACCCAGCAGGTGACGAGTGAAGGCTACGTTCTTAACATGCTCATAGCATTTAGTACCAATATTGGTAAATTCGGAGCCTTCCAAGCCGTCTACAACCTTTTGAGAAACTGCAGGCAAAGTTTCGGACCAAGGCAGTGCAGTAGCAGTTGCGCCCATGTAGTTGATAGTATCAACATATACCTTGGATTTCGGAGTACGCAGCTTCATACCCTTTAAATCTTCAGGAGTCTTAATAACCTTGTTGGTCATTACATTGCGGAAACCAAATACATAGTCCAGAGCCAAAACGGTGATGTTTTTCTTTTCAGCATCAGCCTTCATCTTAGCCAGCATATCGCTGTTGCACAGCACTTCGTATTCTTCGAAGCTTTGGAACATCATAGGGCCGGCAAAAACCTTAAACTCGGGAACATAATCGCCTAAGTAGGAAGGATCTTCTACGGAAATGAAGTTAGCGCCTTGAGCAACCTGCTCCAGACCATCCTTATAGGTAGCCAATTGGCCTTGGCCAAAGCATTGGATTTCTACGCGACCTTGAGTTTTCTCCTTAATACGGCCAGCAACCAGCTCCATGGATTTATAGAGCTGCTCATCAGGAGAGAAAACGTGGCTTAATTTCAGCACGATTTTCTTGTCATTAGCAGCTTTTTTGTCATCCTTTTTGTCGCCGCCGCAACCGGTCAACGCCAGCATCATAACTGCCATCATCAATAAAGCAATTATCTTTTTCATATGAATCCTCCTCAACTTCTTTGTTGAATTTTGTTGAAAATTTTACGGAGCGCGCCTCCGCTCTTTTCGCTTACCTACATCTTAGCAGAGCTTCACAAATATGTCAATAATTTTACGATAATTTGATAAACCCGCTCTCCCTCTACTTTTTGGACGTTTTTTATCCCTAATGGACATATATAGTCCCGCTTGTTTTTTCTCAGAATCTGTGCTAAGATGGTGTTGAATATTATTGAACTTTTGTTAAAGGTTTTACCATAGAAGTTCCAAGGAGGCTTTTTTATGACGATGATTTTCGCCCACCGTGGCTTTTCCGGTTATTACCCCGAAAACACTATGCTCGCCTTTCAAAAGGTGGCAGAGGAAACCTGTGCCGATGGCATTGAGCTTGATATCCAGCTTACCAAGGATGGTGAAATCGTAATCATGCACGACGAAACCTTGGACCGCACCACTAATGGCAGCGGTTGGCTGAAGGATTATACCCTAGCAGAGCTTAAGATGCTGAGCGTTGGCATTAATGTCAAGGGCTTTTTGCCCCGCCAAACCATCCCCACTCTACGGGAATATTTCACTTGGCTGAAAACTACTAAGCTAATTACCAATATAGAGCTCAAGACAGGCGTTTTTGAATACGAAGGCATTGAAGCAAAGCTTGTGGCCCTGGTTCAGGAATTTGGTCTAGAGGAGCAGGTTTGGTTTTCCTCCTTTAATCATCAAACCATTGCTAGACTGCGCCAGCTTATGCCCTCTGCAAAATGCGGCCTTTTAATGGACACTTGGCTGATGAATGTGGGTGCCTATGCCGCTAGCCAAGGAGCTGCCACTGTTAACGCCTGCAGTTATTTTGCTGCCAAGGAAGGTGTTGCCGAGGATTTACACGCTCATGGCGTGGGTTTGCAGGCCTGGACTCCCAACGATGCGGAGCTAATGCAAAAATTAGTGAAGCGTGGTGTGGACACTCTGATTACCAATTTCCCTGATATTGCGGCCAAGGTTGTGGGACGCGTCTAAGCAAAAGGAAGCTATCCATGGCAAAAAAAGTTACCCTTAAGGATATCGCCGCCGCTGCCGGGCTTTCGCCCGCCAGCGTTTCCATGATTTTAAACAGGCGCAGTATTAATCGTTTTAATGCCGACACCGTGGAGCGCATTTTTGCCTTGGCTCAGGAGATGGGTTATAAAAGCAGCAAGGGAGCCAGCTATAGCTTGGTAAAGCCTTCAGATACCCTGATATTTATCATTTGCCCTTCGGTATTTAATCCCTTTTATACGACGATTATCCAAGGCATCGAAATCGCTGCTCGCAAGCAGGGCTTTGTAACCAGCGTGCGTACCACCTATTGGGACACGGATACGGAGCGTTTTATTATGGAGCAGGCGCGCAAGTTTAACGTAGCGGGGGTTATTTTTGCTATGATACCGCAGCAGCCCCAGCTTGCCTACGAGCTAAGCCGCCACCTGCCGGTGGTGGCAATTGGCGATAGGCGGGGTGATTTAGAGCTGGCCACGGTGGACATGAATAATTTTACTGCGGGGCAGCTCATGGGCAAGCATCTTTTGGAGCTTGGCCATAAGCATTTGGCGTATCTATCGACCACACTCAATGAGCAGCACACCTCCCGTCTGCGCCGCTGTCAGGGGCTGGAAGCCGCCTGCCGCGGAGCAAACGGCGCCGAGCTACACGTTTTTACAGAAGATATTACGCCTGATTACGAAATTAGCAATGTGGATGTGGAGTACACCACGGGCTACGCTCTAGCTAAGCGGTGCCTCGCCGAGGCACCGGAGGTAACCGCTATGGTTGCTATCAACGATATGGTTGCCTATGGCATCTATAACGCCATTGTTGATAGCGGTCTGCGGATTCCTGAGGATATTAGCCTGTGCGGCTTTGACAATATTTTCCCCTCACGTCTTAGGGGCGTAAGCCTCACCAGCATCGACAATTCCCTTATAGAATGCGGCAAAAGCGCCTTTAATTTGCTACAGGAGGAAATTGCTAGTTACGAAAACCATGGTCGTTTTGAAAGCATCACCCATGTGGAATACAAATGCAGACTTATTGCTCGCCACAGCAGCGGCCCAGCCCCACAAAAATAAAATATAGCGTAGTATACAAAAATCCCTGTCAGAAGCTCAATGCTCCGACAGGGATTTTTCATTTCTGCTGTTCCTTTTTATAAATCTTTCTAGAAACCCAGGTATAAAATTTTTCCTTCTTGGCAGCCAGCCTTTGCTCGGTCATGGTGCGGTTGATTTCCTTAAGACATTTACTAGCCTCGTCCCAGCTTGATTCTTTAAAAACAGTTTGGCGATTGGGCACAATAGTGACAAATTCTTCCTCATTATTGTGTTTAACACTCACTCTTAGAGGTGTTGCCGCAGGCAGATTACGGATGGCCTTATTGGCATAGCTAGTAGTAAGAGCCGCAGCCTGAGCAATCATCTCAGCATTCCATTCCTTCTCGCTACGTCCCACAGCATAGGGGCCATTATAATCAGCAAGCTCCAAAACGATATCACTTGCTTTTTGGCAGGACTCTAACAGCTGAGCCTGCTCATTGGTCTTATTAATAGCCAGAATATAGCCATCATGATGGAAAAATCTGCCCGCTTGAGTAAGCAAAAAATCTTCCCTTTTAGGCTTGGCAAATTCGTTAAAAAGCACCCAAATACGGGCACTGCTTTTGCGCTCAGTAAGGATGCACCCGCCACCGGAGCCGGGAATTTCGCTAAAGCCATAGGCTTCAGCAAGCTTTAATTGCTCGATGCGTCCACGTCCGTAAATACCCAAAAGCCTACTGCGGTCCACAAGTCCGCTTTTTTCCACATCGGTTGGCTCAAGCTTTAAGGCAGAAAGAGGTCGCAGCAATATCCCCTTCGCCTTGGCATCCCGCTGCACAATATTCATGGCATCGGGTCTTTGGCTCATGGGCCTTTGCCATAATACCTCACCGGAAATAATAAATTTAGCGTTGAGCTTTTCCATAATCTCCCTAGCCTTGGTCGCCATTAGGGCGTGGCAATCAGTGCAAGGATTTAGATTAGCCCCAAAGCCATTTTTCGGTCCATTTTTTATTAGCGCAAGCATATCCTCAGAGATATCCACGGCAATAACATCGATGCCATAAAGCTCGCGCCATTTGGCTAGAGAATGGGGCTTGCCGTAAAAGGGCGAGCAAAAATGCAAGCCCAAAACCTTGAGTCCCTGGTCCATAACCACACGCATGGCCAAAATGCTATCAAGTCCACCACTAAAGAGAGCTACTGCGTCATATTGATTAACTAATTCGTCCATATATTCCATCCTAAAAGCGTCTATTTTCTCAAAATTATAGCATTTGCTTTTGGACTCTGCAATAGCTGAGCTTCAGCAAAATTATTTTTCTTTGATGCTAGCTTTAAATTTTAGCACAATTGCTAGAGCCAAGCTCACTACAAAGCAAGCACTAAAAAAGTACAATGTGACGCTATAGCTGTGAGTGCGCTCATAAATCTGACTCAAAAGCAGCGGGCCTGCAATGCCAGCTAAGCCCCAAGCAGTCAAAATACGGCCATGAATGGCACTGAGCTGCTTAGTGCCATAAATATCACTTAAATAGGCCGGCATGCAGGAAAAGCCACCGCCATAGCAGGTGATGATGATAAAAATCAGGGTTTGGAACATAAAGCTATCACTTACGCTTGCCAAAAGGTAGAAGGCTACTATTTCGATGGCAAAAAAAGCAATATAGGTGTTGCGCCGACCAATATAGTCAGAAATAGTGGACCACATAATACGTCCACCGCCATTTAAAAGGCCAATGATGCCCACCATGGAAGCAGCAGCCATGGGTGACATTTTTATAACCTCCTGAGCCATAGGAGAAGCAACTGCCAAAAGGCCAATGCCGCAGGTAATATTGGTAAAGAAAATCCACCACAGGGCGTAGAACTGCCATGTACCCATAGCTTCCTTGCAGGTATATTGCTTGGGCTGATTGATGTCGATTTGCACCTTATGGGTACCACGACTAATAACGGGCGCAGTTTTGGGCGGCTCTAAATACAGTGCAGAGCACACCATAACTAGCACATAGGCGCAGCCCATGATAATAAAATTCTGCACAAGGCCATATTGCGCAATCAAAAGCTGCATCACAGGACCGGCGATGAGGCTGGCAAAGCCAAAGCCCATAATAGCAAGGCCCGTGGCTAGGCCGCGATTATTAGGAAACCATTTAACTAAGGTGGAAACGGGCGTGATATAGCCAGTGCCTAAGCCGATGCCACCGATAACGCCGTAGAACAAGTATAAAAGCAGCAGGCTGTGCTGGTGCAAGGCGTAGGCCGTGCCCAGCATGCCGCTGCCGAAGAAGGCGGCAGCGATAAGACCGCTTTTGCGAGGGCCGAAGCGCTCCACATAGGTGCCTAAAAAGCCTGCAGAGGTACCTAAAAACAAAATCGCCAAGCTAAAGGTCCATGTTACCTGTTGGAGAGTGAAGCCCATAGCCTCCATAATGGGGCGAGTAAGTACGCTCCAAGCATAGACGGAGCCGATAGAAATGTGGATGCCGATAGCTGCTAAGACGATGAGCCATCTGTTTTTTGTTTGCTGCATTGTGATTACCTCTTTTCCTAAGCTAACGTGAAAACAAAAAGCAGCGTGCTTCCAGACTTTTTCATAGTGCACACTTTACCAAAAGTAAAAAGGTGCAAGCAATAAAAAAGTCTGGGCAGCAGCTGCTTGCCCAGACGGTCGGCCACATCACAATACAGTCCACGTGGTAAGCTCCACTCATCCGTCAGGAGCTGTATTGCTGTTTTTAAGTTATGTTTATATTATAACCACTTTTCCTGAAAAGTCAAGATGGTGTGGCAGAAAAATCTACCACACCACAATATCTTGTATTAAATTCTCCTAGCACCACAAGCTTACAGCTTGTCGAAGTCTTTTTTAGAGGGATTCAGGGGCATAGCGCCCTTACCGCAGGAGCCACAGCCAACAATCTTGCCCTTTTCATTGGCGCTGGAGGTAATTTTATAGGCCAAATAACCAGCTCCTACCACGATAACTGCCACTAAAATATAGGTCATCTGCAATCACTCTCCTCTTTCTAGCACAAGCTGCTTATTGCTTTTGCTGACAGCATTTAGGCAGCTTTTTCAGCTTCGGTGTTTTAATCTCGATGCAATGACAGCAGCCCTTGTTACAGGCTTCACAGCCAATACAGCCACCACGCTTATGGGCATGCCAAACCTGCTTGGCTGCCACATATACAGCACCAATCACCAGTAACGCAACAATCCAGGTTGCCATAAATTACACCTCGTTTCTATTATAAAGCATTAGGCTTCCACGCTCAAGACATTTTTGCTACCTTTTTTGGCAGGGCGGAATAACAGGTAGATAAAGCCCACTACAAATACCACAGCCGCAGCTGTGCCAGCGTTAAAGGCTTCGCCACCTACAAAAACTCGTCCCAGCTGATACATTACCAAGCACACGCTATAGGCATATAGGTTTTGGAAGAGAATAGTGGCAATAGTCCACTTTTTGCTATTCATTTCCTGACCCATGGTGGAGATGGCTGCCAAGCAGGGAGAATCCAGCAAATTGAATACCAGGAAGGTGAAGGCAGCTACTGCATTCGGGAACATAGCCATCACTGCCTGCCACAAATCGGGCTCTTCCTCGGTGGCCTCTGCTAAGCCTACCAAAATAGCCATGGTGCTGACGATGGCCTCCTTAGCTACAAAGCCAGAGAAGGCTGCAGCCACAGCCTGCCAGCTAGCAAAGCCAAGGGGAGCAAAAATCGGTGCCAAGCCATTGCCGATAACGGCAATGAAGCTTTGCTCGGTTTCCTCCACCAAGCTTAAGCTACCATCCACCATACCGAAGCTAGCCAAGAACCACATAGCTACGCAGCACAGGAAAATTACTGTACCGGCCTTTTTCAAGAAGCCTGCTACTCTTTCCCAAGTATGTAGGAAAAGATTTTTAACGGCAGGAAAATGATAAGGAGGCAGCTCCATAACAAAAGGAGCAGGGTCCCCTGCGAAAAGCTCACTCTTTTTAAGGATAATGCAGGAGGTTACTACGGCGAAGAAGCCGATAAAGTACATCAAGGGAGCCATGTACCAATCACCGCCCATGATGGCACCGCTAAGCAGTGCGATAACCGGCAGCTTAGCGCTACAGGGGATGAAGGTTGTCGTCATAATGGTCAAGCGGCGATCCTTTTCGTTTTCAATGGTACGACTAGCCATAATACCGGGCACACCGCAGCCGGAGGAAATCAAAAGAGGAATGAAGCTCTTCCCGCTCATGCCAAACTGACGGAAAAA
The DNA here is from genome assembly GCA_051866495.1 of Phascolarctobacterium sp. Classification (GTDB taxonomy): domain Bacteria; phylum Bacillota; class Negativicutes; order Acidaminococcales; family Acidaminococcaceae; genus Phascolarctobacterium_A. The sequence goes on from JBJDXD010000084.1 coordinate 17,273, forward strand.
TCTATCCATGATGAAGGCTACGCGAGCCATGTAACCGCAGTCCTCCAAGAAGCTCAAAAGCAGGAAAACAATAGCCATTTGCGGCGCAAAGCCCAAGGGAGCACCGATACCGCCGATAATGCCGTCCACCACAAGGGAAACCAGCCAATCCTCGGTTCCAGCAGCCTCCAGCTTTTCCTGTACCCAAGGCTGAATCCATTCACCAAAAAGTGTATCGTTGGTAAAATCTGTCACGATTGTGCCCAAGGAATCGATAGCAATATAGTAAACAAGGAACATTACGGCCGCGAAAATAGGCAAAGCCAAGAAGCGATTGGTCACAATACGGTCGATTTTGTCGGAGGTAGTAAGGCCTACCTGACCCTTGACTACAGCTTCTGCTTTCACCTTAGCGATATAATTATAGCGTTCATTGGTGATAATGCTTTCGCTATCATCATCCAACTGCTCCTCGCACATCACGATAATATCTTCTAAGCGTGCCTTTTCGCCCTCTGTTAAGTTCAGAGCAGCCATGATTTTGGCATCGCGCTCGAAGATTTTTACTGTTAAAAAGCGCTTGCTATGGCCCTCAATTTTGCTGCCCACTACCTTTTGAATAGCCTTTAAGGCGGTCTCTACCTCGTCGGAAAAGCGCAAATAATTAGGTGCACTGCCCCTGGCAGCAGCCATAGCAGCCTCCGCTGCCTGCTGCACACCCTCGCCACGCAGGGCAGAGGTTTCTACGATGGTGCAGCCCAGCGCCTTCTGCAGACGCTCGATATGCAAAAGGTCGCCATTCTTGCGCACAATATCCATCATATTCATGGCAATGGCAACAGGAATACCCATCTCCAGCACCTGAGTCGTTAGGTATAAATTGCGCTCTATATTAGAGCCGTCCACCAAATTTAAAATAGCATCCACATCATTGTCCAACAGATAGTTTCGAGAAATAACCTCCTCCAGCGTATAAGGAGAAAGGGAGTAAATTCCTGGTAGGTCGGTAATGATTACATCGTCGTGGCCCTTCAAGCGTCCTTCCTTTTTCTCTACGGTAACGCCGGGCCAGTTGCCCACATATTGCTTAGAGCCGGTGAGCTCGTTAAACATGGTAGTTTTGCCACAGTTGGGATTGCCAACCAAAGCGATTTTGGTTTCCTTCATCACTAACCTCCCTCTACTCTACTACAATACTTTCTGCTTCAGCCTTGCGGAGGCTCAGCTCGTAGCCCCGCACAGTGACTTCCATGGGATCACCCAAGGGAGCAACCCTGCGCACAAATATTTCCACGCCCTTAGTCACGCCCATGTCCATAATACGACGCTTTAAGGCGCCTTCACCAGTTAGTCTTTTGACAACCGCCTGATCGCCTACTGCAACATCCTTTAAGGTTTTCATAAGTCCCTCCTTCAACACAACTAATTAAAAATATTTTTAAACAGCACTCGCTGTAAAAGCTACAGCCAGCACCCATCAAATCATAATCTTACCAGCCATTACCTTGCTCAAGGCAACGCGAGCATCCTTCACATTCACAATTAGATTGCCATCAAACTCGCTCACCACTGTGATGACTGCGCCTTCCACAAAGCCCATGCTTTCTAAAAAGCGTTTTGTTTCACCCTTACCATGCACTGCCATGATTTTGTTTTCCTCGCCCACTGGGGCTAATAATAAAGGCATCAAGCTCATTCACATCCTTTGCACCAGCACCTGCTCGACTTTGTTTTCGTAAGCACCGGCTAACTTAATTATAAAAATATACGCAGTCAGCACCATCTAACTGCGTAATATAGTTTACATGTGATTTTGTAGATTGTCAAGATGTTTTCGTAAAAAGTTAGTGCTAATTTTATAATTAAGTTAGCTATCGATTACCCAAGTAATATTGATAACAGCACCGGCACCAGCAGTGACAAAATCAAACCGTTGATAAAGGCAAACATGCCCGCCTGCATACCTGCGCCGCGAATGACTAAGGGTAGCAGGGAGTCCATGGTACCTGCACCACCGGGCGCAAAGCACATCAGCTTGTTCCAGCGAGCCAAAAGAGGTATCAGTACAAAGGACGAAACCTCTCGCAGCATATTAGCCAAAAAAGCCACTGCCCCCAGCTCCGTGCTGTACATGGTACTAATAACTACGGAGGAAAGGCTGTACCAGCCCAGGCCGGAGCCAACTAAGATGGACTCATAAACCGATAAGCCCGTTAAGAAATGACTCACATAGGCTCCACCAAGACTGCCTATGACTACACCCGTGGGCAGTGCTAAAGCCAAGGCTAAATTTTTCGGCGTACAAATTTGCTTTAACAAGCGGCGATTGCTGCCAATTTCGATGCCAGCTACAAAGCCCATAAAATCCAGCGCAGCCATAAGTGTATCATCCAAAAGAGGCTTAGCCACTATATCTAAAAAGGCATAGCCCAGCACCATGCCCACCACAATTGTTCCTAATAACGCACAAACCATACTCTAAACTCCATTCCAACAATAATCGAAAGTGCCAATATAGCTATTGCAAAATCTGCCTAAGCGACCTATTCCACTTCATTTTCCTCATCAAAATGGGGTGCCAAAGCCTTAATAATTATATAAAACAAGACCATGCTGCCTAAAATAGCACTACTGCCCAAGATAAAAGCTTGCTTGCCTAACACAGGAATTTTCGCCAGCATCTCTTTATCACAGCCTATCTTAGCTCCTAAACACAAAAGAATGATAAACAAGCATATAGTAGAAACTCGATTAAGCCACAGCTTTGTTCTATAATTAAAAACATCCAGCCAACCCAACACAATGCCTGCGGTTATGGCACAGATTATAATAGTCATGAAAAAATCCTCCTTAAAAAGCTATACCTTTTTATTATACAGTATGAGGGCCGCTTTGTCTTTAAGCTATTACTAAAGTATTGCTTGCGCCACTAAAAAACTCCTGCGAGCTAAGCCATTCGCCTAATCGCAGGAGTTAAAGTCGAAATTAAAGACTATGCTTAGAGCACGTTTACTTCCTTAACCTCTTCAATATTATTTTTCTTAGCATAACCGGTGAGCATCAAGGTCAAAGCGCCGTCGCCGGTAACGTTGCAGGCAGTGCCGAAGCTGTCCTGCAAAGCAAAGATGGTCAGCATCAGTGCGGTACCAGTAGCATCAAAGCCCAGCACGCTGGTGATAAGGCCTAAGGAAGCCATAACAGTGCCGCCGGGCACGCCAGGAGCGCCGATAGCAAAGATACCCAACAGCAGGCAGAAGAGAATCATGGTGCCCATAGCAGGTAGGGTACCGTAGAGCACTTGAGAAACTACCATAACGAAGAAGACCTCGGTGAGCACGGAGCCGCACAGATGGATGTTAGCAAACAGAGGAATACCAAAGTTTACCAAGTCCTTGCGCAATACAGAGGACTTCAAGGCACATTTCAAAGCTACAGCCAAGGTTGCAGCCGAGGACATGGTGCCAACTGCAGTAATATAGGCAGGGCCATAATGCTTCACAACCTCCATGGGGTTGGAGCCTGCATATGCACCAGCCAAAAGATACAGCAGAGCCAGCCAAATATAATGGCCTACCATAACAATGACAACTACCATCAGGAACACCGGCAGCTGCTTGGTCAAGGTGCCCTCGTAGGCCAGACCGCAGAAGGTGCAAGCGATGAAAATCGGCAGCAGGGTAATAACAACCTTAGTAACGATGGACAGAACGATTTGTTGGAACTCCTCCAAAACCTGGGTAATGGTTACGGATTTGGTCCAGGTTGCAGCCAAGCCCAAAAGTACGGACAGCACTAGCGCACTCATAACGCTCATAATGGGCGCAATCTTCAAATCAAACAGCAGCTTGGGCAGCTCCTTGAGGCCATCCACGGTCGGCGCAATGTTCAAGAATGGAATCAAGGTATAGCCGGCAGCGGTGGAGAAAAAGGCAGCACCCACACTGGACACATAAGCCAAAATAACAGCCACACGCAGCATGACGCTAGCATGACGACCCAAGCGGGTAATGGACGGAGCAATGAAGCCAATAATAATCAGCGGTACACAGAACATAATCAGATTGCCCAAAAGGTTCTTGACTGTTAGCACAATCTGCATCACGCCCTCACCCACGCTGAGGCCAATGCCCATACCCAAAAGAACGCCTAATAAAAGACGTGCCGGTAAACTCCCTAAAATACTCATACAAACACTCCCATTTCCTAATATAATAAAAATCTCCTATACTTATAATAGCGTATACTAATTATTTTGGCAAGGGAAATAGCCAGAAAAATGCATAAAAAAAGATAGAGGTGCTGCCAAAACACCTCTACCCTTCAACAAAATCGTTTTTTATTCTTCGGATTCATAGACAGATAATGCTTCAAAAGCTAAAGCATAGCCTGCAAAGCCCAAGCCACAGATTTGGCCCACACAGCCAGCCACAGTTACGGAATGATGGCGAAACTCCTCGCGCTTGTAAATATTGCTAATATGCACCTCAATAGCAGGAATATTAACGGCCTTGAGCGCATCCAAAATAGCCACACTGTAGTGAGTGAAGGCCGCAGGATTAATCACAATGCCATCAAACTGGCCGTAGGCCTTTTGGATGGCGGTGACGATATCGCCCTCATAATTGCTTTGCAAAAGCTCCACCTCCACGCCCAAGCGTGCAGCCGCAGAGCGAATGTAAGCACACAGGCTCTCATAATCGCGACGGCCATAGATGGCCTTTTCTCTTGTGCCCAGCATATTAATATTGGGACCATTTAAAACTAGAATTCTTCGCATAACTAAACACCCTCATTCTATAGCTTGCTTGGCATAAGCCTCCAGCGCCGCCAGAGTCCTGCCAAAATCGCCGCTATTGGTAATAATCTTATCTGCATACTTACGATATAAGTCAATGCGTTCCTCGTACAGCTTAAAAATACGCTGCTTGTCCGCTGCCAGCAGCGGACGGGCGTCGCCTTCAATATTGCCCAAAATCTGCTCGGGCTTGCGGTCGATAAAAACGACCACACCCTTGCGCTTTAAAAGCTCCATGTTCTCGGCGCGCTTGACAGCGCCGCCACCCGTGGCAATAATAACGCCCTCAAGCTCGGACAAATAGGCCAAGGTGCGAGTTTCCGCAGAACGAAAGGCATCCTCGCTTTCGGCAAAAAAGTTCTTAATCGTGCGCTGTTCGCGCTGCTCCAGCACCTCGTCTGCGTCATAGAAGCTTAAGCTCAAGCGCCTGGCCAGGCGCTTGCCAAAGGTAGTTTTGCCACAGCCCGGCATGCCAATCAAAACAATATTCTTCATAGCTTCTTCTCCAGCTCCTGCATAATGCGCACGATAAGCTCGCTATCATAACGCTCACCCTGCCAAATTTCCTGGGCGGCCACGGCCTGAGCCACCAGCATAAAGAGACCGTTTACGGCCTTGTTGCCGGCCTCGGCCGCCTGCTTCAAAAACATGGTTTGGGTCGGATTATATATCAAATCTACACTGGCATCAAAGGCGAAGCTCACCTCGGAGCTGACAGGAGACGCATCAGCCTTGGGAAACATGCCCACAGGAGTGCAATTTACGAGCAGATCACCCTGCAGAGCGTCCAGTCTTGCATAGTCGATAACCTTGATCTTGGGCGCAATTTTAGCAAAGTGGGAGTCCACCTTGTACACATCCCTCGTTACAAGATAGAGCTTGGCGCATTTTTGATCGGTCAAATATTTAACCACGGCCCGAGCTGCGCCACCAGTCCCTAAAACCACGCAGGTTTTATCCTTTACAGCTATACCATTATATTCCAGCATACGTCCAAAGCCAAAATAGTCGGTGTTATAGCCAAAGGCACCTTCAGCGGTAAACTTAATGGTGTTCACAGCGCCAATGGCAGCTGCTTCAGGAGCAATGTTGTCTAATAAGGGCATCACATGAAGCTTATGAGGAATGGTTACATTGGTGCCCACAAAGCCCTGACGCAGCTTGCCCATGAGCTCCGGCAGTGCCTCCAGCTCTGTTTCCAAAAGCTCGTAGCTGCCAGTTTTACCTGTATACTCAAAGAATAATTGGTGAATAGCCGGGGATAAGCTATGCCCCAGCTTGCCACCGATTAAGCCAAATTTATTAACTGTATCCATAGCCTACTCCTTCTTTTCGTAAGCACGGTAATTGCCCAAAACCTTCACATAGGTACTCTTGGCTTTTACCTCTTCCATAACATCCGCCACCAAGGGGTCGGACAAATTGCCGGTCACATCAATATAGAAGAAGTATTCCCAGGATTTGCCCACCATGGGTCGGGACTGCAGATTCATCATGTTCAAGCCCGTGTGGTAGAAGCTAGCCAGCATCTTGTAAAGGGAGCCAGTTTCGTGCTTTACTGCCACAAGCAAGGTAATTTTGTTTGCATGGGGAACAATTTCAGGCTGTTTGGCGATAATGATAAAGCGGGTATAATTATTATTATTGCTGTTAATGGCAGGAGCGATAATCTTTAAATTATACAAATCCGCAGCCGCCTTACCTGCTACTGCGCCCAAGGTAATATCCTGCTTTTCGGCTACCTCCTCTGCACTCTTAGAGGTGCTAAAGAAGGGAATTTGCTCCATTTGAGGATAATCCCGGAAGAAGTCCTTAGACTGCTTAAAGCCCTGAGGATGGGAATATACTTTTTTGATGGTCTGCAAGGTCGCACCCTCACAGCCCAACAAATTCTGCTCGATCTTGACACATTGCTCGCCCACGATATGGCAATCATATTGGCGCAATAGGTCGTAAACCTCGGTAATGCCACCGGTGGAGCTGTTTTCGATGGGCAGCACGGCATAATCCATCACCCCATCGGAAATGCTAGTAATAACCTCTTCAAAGGTATTAAAGTGATGGCGATTAAACTTGCGTCCGCGGAAATAATCCTCTAGCGCTTGATGGGTAAAGGAGCCAGCAGGGCCAAAGCAGGCCACCTCAAAGGTTCTATCGGAGGGCTCTGCCAAAGCAGTTTCCTCCAACACGCAGGCCTGGTCGATAATACCGCGCATAATATTTTTTACAGCAATGGAATAATCCTTGTTCTCCAAAAGGCTGGCCACCTTGGCGATAACCTTGGCCTCACGATTTTTATCCTTCACGGGCATGCCCTTGGATTTTTTATAGGCTGCTACCTGCATCACCAACTGCAGGCGTTTTTCCAAAACCTCCGCCAATTGACTGTCAGCCTTGTCTATTTCCTTGCGAATTAATTCTAAATCCAATTCCTGCATTTTATTTCTCCCATTTCTTTGCTTCGATTAGTAAATCCCACAGCGTCCATGCTGTCACCGCTTCGATTACGGGCACGGCGCGCTGCACAATGCAGGGGTCATGACGTCCCACAATAGTCAGCGTAGTGTCGCTTTGCTCCGCAAGGCTCACTGTTTTTTGCTCGCGGGAAATGGAGGGCGTGGGCTTCATAGCCACTCTAAAGAGCAGGGGCATGCCATTTGTTAGGCCACCGGTAATGCCGCCATTGTGATTAGTAAAGCAGCGCACCTTCCCATCCTCATAATGCATTTGGTCATTAGCCTCGGCACCGGTGAGCTGGGCAAAGCCAAAGCCCTCGCCGAACTCGATACCCTTAACTGCAGGCACAGAGAAAAGAATTTGACTGAGGCGACTTTCCACGGAGTCGAAATAGGGAGCACCTAGGCCTGCCGGCAAATTGATAGCCATCAGCTCGATGACACCGCCCACGCTATTGAGTACGCCCTTGGCGGTGAGAATACAATTTTGCATTTGCGCGCCAATGGCATCGTTAATTACAGGAAAGGCTTTGCTATCAATAGCCTTTAAGGTAGCTTCACTTTCGCCCAAGGGGTTGAAGCTAGGCTCTACAATATCGTGAATGCGCAGAATATGCGCGCCCACGGTGATGCCGTACTGGGCGAGAGCCTGCTTGGCTAATGCGCCGGCGAACACGAGGGGCGCCGTCAGGCGCGCACTAAAGTGCCCGCCGCCGCGGTAATCATTGTAGCCCTGATAGCGCACGTTCCCGGCGTAATCGCCGTGGCCCGGGCGCATCTTGTCCTTAAGAATGCTGTAATCCTTAGAGTGTTGGTCGCTGTTGGCGATGCGGGCACACAGAGGTGTGCCCGTGGTAAAGCCGTTGAAGAAGCCGCTTTGGATTTCCACGGCGTCACTTTCCTTGCGGGCTGTGGTCAGCGCGCTTTGGCCGGGGGCGCGGCGCGCCATTTCGGAGGCGATAGCCTCCTCGTCCAAGGCAAGGCCCGGCGGCAGTCCGTCTAGGACGACGCCGACGGCATAGCCGTGGGACTCGCCGTAGATGGACATTTTGATATTCATGCCATAAATTCCGCTCATTTTACTTCCTCCACTAAGCCGCCCACGCTTTTATAATCCTCCCAGAATGTGGGATAGGATTTAGCAACGCTCTCCGCGCCTGTCAAAATTATGGGCTCCCGGCATTTTTGCGCTGCGATAGCAAGGCTCATAGCAATGCGATGGTCGTTCCATGCGTCCACTGTTACGCCGCCCTTAAGACCCTCCGGCTTACCAATTATCGTAAGTCCCTCAGACTCCTCCGTAATAGCAGCGCCCATTTTATTTAACTCGCTGGTCATGGCTGCCAAGCGATCACATTCCTTGATGCGCAGACGACCAGCGTTAATAATCTTCGTTGTTCCCTCGCTGACAGCAGCTAAAACCGTCAGTACAGGAATAATATCAGGACAGTTGGCTGCGTCAATCATAGTCGCTTTGGTCGCGCCGCCATTCACAGTGATACTGTTAGCGTCCTGCTTAATAGCTGCCCCCATGCGCTCCATGATGCCAACAACAGCTTGGTCTCCCTGCAGGGAGTTCACATTGACGCCCTCACAGGTGATGCTTGTGCCAAGGCTACCGCCCACAGTCCAAAAGGCTGCTTGGGACCAGTCGCCCTCTACTTGACTATCCTGGGCCTGATAATGTTGCTTGCCCTTGACTAAATAGCGACGATGCATTCCGCCCTCGTTCTCAATTTGAATGCCAAATTTAGCCAAGCAGTTGATGGTCATATCCACATAGGCACTGGATTCTAAGGGTGAAGTGATTTCAATAACGGAGTCAGCATTTAGCATGGGTAAAGCAAAGAGAAGGCCGCTCACAAATTGGCTGCTTACATCGCCAGGAAGCTTGTAAGTACCGGGAGTAAGGCGACCATTAACGGTCACGGGCAAATTACCGTTGTCATTAAAATATTGAATAAATTTTTCATCAAAAATATCGTAATAAGCCTGCAAGGGACGGCTTACCAGCTTGCCATGGCCAGTAAAGGTCAGAGGACAGTTGAGATTAGCACCCAAGGGTAAAAAGAAGCGCAGGGTGGAGCCGCTTTCGCCGCAGTCCACGCTATCAGCAGCAGCCAGAGGATGCCCCGTGCCTGAAATTTGCAAGGCCTTACGCCCCTCAATCATACTAGGAATCTCGTCCACAGCCACATTGATAGCCTTGAGGCAACGCATGGTGGCTTCAATATCCTTGGACATGCTGATGTTGTCAATAATGCTAGTACCAGCGGCAAGCCCGGCACAGATAATTTCTCTATGCCCCATACTCTTAGAGGAGGGAGCTACCACCGTGCCCTGTAATTTAGTTGGCAAAATCTTTACTGTTGTCATAATTCCTACCCCAAATACTCCGGCACCTGCTGCCAAGCAAGCTTCAGCAAATCGCCTTCACCAAGGGCTCGCAGGATGATAATGGTAATGCTATTACCATTTTTCTTTTTATCACGCGCCATGGTTGCCAAAAGCTCGCTTTTGGCAACGCCAGCATCCGTCGGTAAATTATACTTTTCTAAAACACTCTTAATACGCTCCGCTGTGCCTTGTGGCGTGATTCCCAAAGCCTCGGTGCGCGCCGTGAGCTGGTACATACCAATGGCCACGCCCTCGCCATGGGTAAAGCCGCTGTAGCCAAAATGCTGCTCCACAGCATGACCCAAAGTGTGCCCAAAGTTAAGCAACATTCTCAGGCCTGTATCGAACTCATCCTGCTCCACAATGCGCGCTTTAATAGCGCAGCAGGTAGCAACAATATCATCGATATTGGCTAACAGCTCCTCATCGCCTGCAAAGCCAGCGATTTTTTCAAACAAGGCAGCATCCTTGATGCAGCCGTATTTAATTGCTTCTGCCAACCCATCGTGCAAGAAGCGTGTGGACAGCGTTGCTAGCAAAGAGGTGTCGATAAACACGGCCTTGGGCTGATAGAAGGCACCGGCCAAATTCTTGCCCGCTGCTAAGTCCACGGCTACCTTGCCGCCCACGCTACTGTCGATTTGGGCAAGCAAGGAGGTGGGCACCTGCACAAAGGCCACACCACGCATAAAGCTTGCGGCAGCAAAGCCTCCCAAATCGCCTACTACACCGCCACCCAAGGTCAACACCACGTCGCTACGAGTTAGTCCGCCCTGAGCCAGCTGCTCCAAAACAGAGCTAAGCACAGTCATATTTTTGCTTTGTTCACCTGCTTCAATAACCACAGTAATAACTGCCAAGCCAGCAGCCTCTAAGCTTTTTTGCAGCTTGGCTGCGTAAAGCGGTGCCACATTAGTGTCGCTAATAATGGCCGCCTTTTTAGCCTTGGGCAAAAGCTTAGCCACCTTAGCGCCAATTTGGGGCAACAGCCCTGCCTCTATTTCAATATCATAAGCATGAGCTCCTAAATCCACATGGATAACCTGCATTAATAAAGCTCCTTTCGCCGAGCAGCAGAGGTACGCATGAGTGCCTTCATAGCTTCGCCATCACCGGCACGCAATGCTTTGCGCCACAGCTCCAGCTGCTCCATATATTTATCAATTTCGTCGGCAACCTTATCCTTATTAGCCAAGAATAAAGCACACCACAGCTCAGGATTAATATCCGCCACGCGAGTACCATCTCTAAAGCTACCGGCCACGAAATATTTAGTCTTCTCATTATAGGAAGCACTGTCCATCAGCGCCACAGCTGTCACATGGGGCAGATTACTGGTGAAGGCGATGGTACGGTCGTGCTCTTCAGGAGTAACACGCACCGTGTTTTTGCAGCCCAAGGCCTTGGCAAAGGCTTCTAGCCACTGGATTGCTGCTTCCGTATTGCTCTTTTCGGGCACGATAATGTAATTGGCATTATGAAAAATTGCTGCATCCGCCATGCCTAGGCCGCTGCTTTGGCGACCTGCCATGGGGTGACCGCTAATAAATTCCATTCCCGGCGCTAATACTGCCTGCACCTCAGTAATCATATTATTTTTGATGCCTGCCACATCGGTAATAAGCACATCGGGCTTAAAATTGGCCACGTTGTTTTTGATAAACCCGGCAATGGCTTCTGGATATATAGCACAAATCACCACATCAGCCTGGGACAAGCGCTCATCTGCAGCCTTCATACCCAAATCGATAATACCCATTTGCTGCGCCTGGGCCAAAGTTGCCTCACTAAGGTCAACACCAATTATTTGCCTAGCTCCTAAAATTCTCAAAGCCTTAGCATAAGAGCCACCAATCAGCCCCAAGCCCACAATGGCAAAGCTTAAATCCTTCCAGTTGGTGCTTCTAAAACCAGCTTCCAAAAAAATCACTCCTAAACTACATTTCTACCATGCTACTAAATACAAGGCTAGCTCCAGTGAACAAAAAGGACACTGGAGCTATATTTTACTTACCTATATTATAATTCACGACCCACGATTTGGGCAATGCCCTTTAATTCGCCCATCAATTTATTGAAGCGCTCCGGCTTCAGGGATTGGGCGCCATCACATAGTGCACATTCAGGATTGTTGTGAACCTCAATTAAAAGACCATCGGCGCCAACGGCAACCGCCGCCTTAGCCAAGGGCTCTACCATCCACCACAGGCCTGCTGCGTGGCTGGGGTCAACTACAACGGGCAAATGGCTCAGCTTCTTCACTGCCGGAATCGCACTCAAATCCAGCGTATTACGAGTGTAATGCTCAAAGGTGCGGATGCCGCGCTCGCAGAGGATAACATTGTCGTTACCACCTGCCATGATGTATTCAGCGGACATAATCCATTCTTCGATGGTTGCGCTAAGGCCACGCTTCAGCAAAATGGGCTTATTAGTTTTGCCCAATTCCTTGAGCAGCTCGAAGTTTTGCATATTACGAGCGCCAACCTGAATAATATCCACATCCTCCACAAAGCGTTCAATTTTATCCGCAGACATAATCTCGGTGCAGATGGGCAAGCCAGTTGCTTCGCGGGCAGCCTTGAGGTAATCAAGGCCCAGCTCCTTTAAGCCTTGGAAGGAGTACGGGGAGGTGCGGGGCTTGAAGGCACCGCCGCGTAAAAGGTTTGCGCCACTGGCCTTTACTGCCTTGGCAACCTCGGTAATCTGCTCAATGCTTTCTACGGAGCAGGGACCGGCGATAACCTGAATTTTTTTGCCGCCGATGGGCACGCCACACACATCAACGATGCTGTCATCAGGATGGAAGGCACGATTAGCACGCTTAAAGGGCTCCTGCACACGCATTACCTTTTCTACGCCCTCGTTAACGAGCAGCAGATTCATATCAAGAGCGCTGGTATCGCCAACTACGCCAAACAAAGAAGCGTTCACGCCTTCGCTGGCGTGGATTTGGTAGCCTCTGGACTCTAATTGAGCCTTTAAACGGGATTTATCCTCTACGGTTGCTGTGGGTTTGAAAACTATAATCATAATAAAATCTCTCCTTTTTACTATTCTTCAATACTACAATACTACTCTATAGCTTAAAGCGAGAAAACATTTCAACGCTAAACTAACAATACCACTTACATATCCCTGCCGACGATTCGAGCAATGCCCTTCAGTTCGCCCATTAGCCTTGCGAATCTTTCGGGTCTAAGAGATTGTGCGCCGTCGCAAAGTGCGCATTCAGGATTATTGTGTACCTCGATTAAGAGGCCATCTGCGCCAACGGCAATCGCTGCCTTAGCCAAGGGCTCCACCATCCACCACAGGCCAGCTGCGTGGCTGGGGTCAACTACTACGGGCAAATGGCTCAGCTTTTTAACTGCCGGTATAGCACTTAAATCCAAGGTGTTGCGGGTATAATGCTCGAAGGTGCGAATTCCCCGCTCACACAGGATAACATTATCATTACCGCCTGCCATGATATATTCGGCGGACATAATCCATTCTTCGATGGTTGCGGCTAAACCTCGCTTGAGCAAAATGGGCTTATTGGTCTTGCCCAATTCCTTGAGCAGCTCAAAATTTTGCATATTGCGAGCACCTACTTGAATCAAGTCAACATCTTCAACGAAGCGCTCAATTTTGTCAGCAGACATAATCTCTGTACAAATAGGCAAGCCACTTTCCTTACGAGCAGCCTTGAGATAATCAAGGCCCAACTCCTTTAACCCTTGGAAGGAATAGGGCGAGGTGCGAGGCTTGAAGGCGCCACCTCGTAGCATGGCTGCACCGCCCAGTTTGATGGACTTTGCTACCTCGGTGACTTGCTCTTGGCTCTCTACGGAGCAGGGTCCCGCGATAACCTGAATTTTGCGTCCACCAATGGGCACACCAGCTACATCAATAATGCTATCATCAGGATGAAAGGCGCGGTTAGCGCGCTTAAAGGGCTCCTGTACACGCATTACCTTTTCAACAGCTTCATCAATGCGCAGCATGTTCATATCCAAGGCACTGGTATCGCCGATAATGCCGAAAATGGTCATGTTCACGCCATTGATTTCGTTAATCTGGAAGCCTTGGCGCTCCAGATTAGCTTTTATTTTTGCTTTATTCTCCTCGGGGGCTCCCGGTTTGAATACTATTACCATAAAATCTCTCCTTTGTTACTACATCCTTGTAGAGATGGTGAAAATATTTACCAAGATTATTTTTGCTATAAAAAAACAGGCTCCGTAAAAGAGCCTGCTTACTAAGCATTGTGAAAATGATTATACAAATACTATTAACGGCTTCTATTACGTTCACTGCCATATGCTTTTTTACATGCCAAATAACCGGTGCTAAAGTAATAGCTAAAGACCGGTGCATAATAAAAGCCGTATTCAATTGCAGTGTTCATTTTGATAGATTCCATTATATTCACCTGCAAAATAATCCCTTCGCTTGAGTTCAGCGATTGGAATAATTTTACTGCTACCTCTTTATAACGTCAAGCAGAATTTCGCACTTTTGTTACATTTTCCTTTTATAAGAAAAAAGTGTAACGGAGGTTACAAATTTACGTTAGTCCTTGCCAAAGACAACATTCACGCCAGCTGTTTGCAATTCAGCTGCCATCTTTTCTATAACGGAACAAAGCTTTTTGCTGCCATCACTTCTTTTCTTAAAAACGCAGCCAGCACTAAGCCACAGCAAGCGAGCAAAAAAGCCTATGCAAAAAAAGGCACCGGCAGTGGTGGTGGTATAGGCACAGGCCACGGCACTGGCTTTGGCAGTGGCATAGGCCCCGGTAGTGGCAGTGGTAGCGGAGGAGGCCATGGCAGTGGTCATGGTACGGGCGTAGGCAGCGGCTACGGCCCTGGCAGCAGCATTTACTCAGCCCCAGCTGTTCCGCCCAGACTGGTGTACAATCCATCTCCAAGCTATCCTGCAAATGAGCGCAACGCAGGCATCCAAGGCACAGCTGTTTTGAGGCTTTTAGTTGGTAAAGATGGCCGTGTCGAAGCTGTCTCGGTGCTCACCTCCTCAGGCAATGCTAATTTGGACCAAGCGGCCTCTAGCGCCTGCTACAGATGGAAATTTACCGCTGCTCGCAATCAAGCAGGACAAATCGTACGCTGCTACATGAGTGTTCCCATAACCTTTAGGCAAAAATAGCATAAAAAAATGACCAGAACCTATTTTAGTTCTGGTCATTTCTATATAATTGCCCTTATTCCATTAAACAGCATCATCACCGCTCCCACCAAAACGATCAGCAAGGATAACCTTCTGAAAAGCTGTTGGTTAAGATAGCGGAACATGCGCTCACCAGCAAAAACGCCGAGGAAGGTGGCAGGGATCATGCTATATAAATAGCTCCAATCCCCCACAGCACCAATATTGCCTGCCCAATAGCTGGCGCCAACCATTAAAATGCCGGTGAGTCCAAAAATCCAAATCATATTAGCTCGCATCTCGTCCTTAGGGGTGTGCTCATTGAGAAAATAAAGCACTAGCGGCGGACCGCTTACGCTTGTACAAGCACCAAAGAAGCCACTCAAAAAGCCTGCTCCCAAGCGGCCTGCCAGCTTATTTTTAATGGGCACCGTATATTGAAGGCTCATCAGCGCAGTGGCAACAAGCAGCACCACTCCCAAAAAGAGCTGCAAATGTACGATAGAAATAAAACGTAGCACCTTGCTGCCCGGCAGCATGCCCACAAAGCTGCCCAAACTGGTAAGCAGGACGGTGCGCCAATTAAATTCACCCCAAACTCTATACATCGTCAAAATGCGTAGCACCACAGTGAGTACAAGAATGAAAATAATTGCCCATTTTACAGGCATAATCATAGCCAAAAGGGGCGTAGCCACTAGGGCGAACCCAAAGCCGGAGACAGTGGCAAAGAAGGAGCCGATGAAAATGATGAGTCCGGCAAGCGTTAAATTATATAAATCCATAGTAACAACAAATCCCTATCTCAAAAAAGCAAAGCTACCCACTTCTGTAGGTAGCCAAAGCTTATTTTTTATCTTCCAGCATATAGGTCCAGCCATTATCCTGGCGCACCTTGCCCTCCTTCATCAAATGGCCCAAGGCACGTTTAAAGGCGGCCTTGCTAATGCCAAACTTTTGCTTGATAATCTCCAGCGGCGTGCTATCGCAATAGGGCATGCTACCCCCACGCTTCACCAGATAAGCATAAATATCCTCTGCATCAGCTAAAAGAGCAGTTTCCTTTTGCTCGCGCAAGGAAATATTGATGCGACCATCTTCACGCAGGA
Source organism: Phascolarctobacterium sp. (assembly GCA_051866495.1). Classification (GTDB taxonomy): domain Bacteria; phylum Bacillota; class Negativicutes; order Acidaminococcales; family Acidaminococcaceae; genus Phascolarctobacterium_A. The sequence continues at coordinate 33,160 of JBJDXD010000084.1, forward strand.
AGGTTATGCGGCCCGTAATCTGCTGGCCAAAGTCCAGACGCCCACCCGGCACCTCGCTGCGATGCAAAAAGGCAATAAAGCGCTGGGTAGTAAAGATAAAGAAGCCCTCTGGCAAAATATTATAGATGGTGCCGGTAACCTTGTCGCCCACCTTAACACCCGTTGCCGGTTTAGAGGCACGCTGCATATCCTCTTCCACACGCATGGTTACAGCCTGACGGCCGCTCTTATCGCGATAAAGCTTTACCCATACCAGCTGGCCCTCGCTTACATGGCCACGCATTTGGCTATAGGGCAAAAACACACCACGCTCCGCGCCAATATCTACAAAGCCACCATCGCGGGTTACGCTGATAACACGCACATAGCCCAGCTGGCCCTCGCGCATTTTGGGCAGCTTCATGCTGGCAGTCAAACGCTTGCTGGGGTCAAGATATAAGTAAACCTTAACCTCATCCCCCTCCTTAACCTCGGAGGTCTGCTGCAGCTTATGCAGCAAAATATCGTCATCCGTATTGCCGGTGCCGCCATCAAGGAAGGCGCCCATTTCACCAAGGCGCACCACCTTTAGGGTAACAACATCGCCAGGACGATATTTAGTATTATTTTGCACTACTACTGGCTTTTTGGTAAACTTTCCCGCAGGCTTAGAATTATTCAGCATCTTCACTCTCCACAAAGGCTTCGGAGGGAGCATCAGCCCACAGCTGCTCCAGGTTATAGAAATCACGCTCTTCTTCTAAGAAGATATGGGCAACCACATCACCGTAATCCAAAAGCACCCAACGAGAATCGGCATAGCCCTCCTTGTGATTGGGGAATACACCTGCTTCGCCCAGCTTATCCTCGATATTATCGGCAATGGTTCTTACCAAGGTAGTGTTGCTTGCACTGCAAATTACATAATAATCGGTAACGGGGGACAGACCCTCCATATTCAAAAGTAAAATGTCCTTAGCTTTTTTATCACTAGCAGCAGCGGCAATTTTAGTAGCTAACAATTTAGTTTCCATGTAAAATCCTCCTTTTTTAACTCTTCTTACTGTTTTTCTCGCGATATATTTGTTCCCTATCCTTAGGCTCTAAATGCTGCCTAGGAGCATCTTCCTCCTTAGCCTCATCCTCCTTTTCTTTGATATAAGGAATGCCCAATTCATCCAAGGATTTATTAACAGATTTTTTATCCGCATCCCAATAGCTCACGCCGGTGGAATCATCGAATTTACCATACAGCATGCAGCTCTTTATTTTATCATCACCAAAAAGCTTAAAGCTATTGGCAGCTCTCAGCATGGTTAAGGTGTTTAAATCAGTGTGAATATATTTATCCAGCGTTGCCAAAAGACTGCTAATTTTCGTTACGTTCTGCACTGAAAACATTTGCTCTGCCGCAGCCTTGAGGAATTTTTGTTGACGCTGCACGCGACCAATATCACCCAGCTCGTCACTGCGGAAGCGCACATATTTGCCCGCTGTGGCGCCATCCATGTGCTGGTAGCCATGCTTAATATCTATGACAAGATTAGCATATGGGTCTTCATAATGCATATCCTTGTCAACATATATATCAACGCCGCCAATTAAATTGACCACATCAATAAAGCCCCGCCAATCAGCTAAGCAATAATAATGAATGGGTACCCGAAGCAGATTAGCAACTGTTTGCTTGGCCATAACTGCTCCGCCGTAGGCATAGGCTGCATTGATTTTATCAGGGTCCTTATGCCCGGGCAAAATCACCTTGGTATCACGGGGAATGGACAGCACCGATACCTTGTTTTGCTTAGGGTCAAAGCTTAATAATATAATAGCATCCGTACGCTTAGGCTCATACTCTGCAGCCTCGCTGTCGCCATCATCTATGCCCAAGAGCAACACGTTAATGCGCTCATTAAGCTTTTCATCCTTGCGAATGGTTTCATCAGCAGCTGCTACCACATTTTTTTGGGGTGGATTGATAAAGGTGTCATAAACCCATACACTTCCCCAAAAGAGGCCAGCGCCAAATACACCAATCAAGAGGAGAAACACTATCAGCCGTCCCCAGCGCAGCTTCCGCTTTTTATGACGCTGTGGCCTTTGCTCCTCGTTTTGCAAATCTTCCATATATTACTCCCTGCCTATTTACTTAGCTTTAGCTGCTAGAATCAGCTCGTTATAGCCGGAAATGCAATGGGGATGAATCAAAAGTCCACCCTCAAGCAAATAGCGAATAGTATTACTATAAGCCAGCAGCATGGCCTTATCCAAATCCTTGCGTGCCAGCTTGCGCATCTCCTCCACGCCGGGAAAATCTCTTCCTGGTTCAATCATGTCAGCAAGGTAAACTACCTTAGCCAGCTTGGTCATACCATCAATGCCCGTGGTGTGATACAATATCCCATCCAAAATCTCTTGGTCTGCCACGCCATATTTATGCATAGCATTATATACGCCCAGCTTAGCATGAAGCAAAATTGGCTGCTGCAGCTCAACTGCATCAATGGGCAAGCCCAGCTCCTGAGCCTTAGCCACGCTCTCCTTGCTAGGCACTTCCCGTCCACAATCATGCAGCAGCGCTGCTATGGCTATTTTTTCTGTTGGCAGCTGATGTGCCTCTGCCAGCTTTAAAGCCGTTTCATACACATTGATAGAGTGCTTATAACGCTTTCCCGGAATACTTTCTTTTAATAAAGCCTGCATTTGCTCCAAAGTCATCATTTTTGATCTCCTGTCATACAACCATACAAGCCGTGTTCATAAATATATTTTTCCACCGCCCCAGGAACTAGACCTGCCAGGCTTGCTCCCTTACGGACACGAGTACGGATTTCCGTCGAAGAAATATCATATACGGGCGTATCCAAAAGCAGCACTCTTTCCTTAGCATGCTCGCCCAAATGCTTTACTAGCTCATCCATGGCATCCTCATAGCCCGGTCGCCACACTGCTACAAAGCGAGCAAGCTCCAGCATCTCTTCAATATTATGCCAGGTGTGAAGCTGGGCAACACTATCCGCACCAATAATAAAATGCAAGCTATTGTCAGGATACAGCCTATGCAGCTCCCGAATAGTGTCGATGGTATAGGATACGCCACTACGGCGCAGCTCCATATCCGACACCATAAAATGAGGGTTATCTGCCACAGCCAGCTCCGTCATTGCATAGCGGTCCAAGGCCGGCGCAAAGTCCTGCCCCAGCTTATGGGGCGGTACATAGGCCGGAATAAAGATGATTTTTTCCAGCTCCTTGCGCTCGAAAACAGCCTCAGCCATGCGCAGATGCCCTATATGAATGGGATCAAAGGTCCCACCTAAAATACCCAAGCTTTTACCGGCCACAGCCATCCTCCCTCATGCTTTTCCTTAGAATTACCCTATCATATTATTATATCAATTGCTAACATATTCTACAACCTTTTGCAGCAGAATAATTAGCACAGCTAGCAAAATTACAAAGCGACTCCTGTCCTTGAAATCAAAAACCGTCTTGGGCTTGCGCAAAAAATCGCCCAGGGCCTCAAGATACTCCCTATAACTAACCTTGTCCCTGTGCTGTTGGGGTTTTGCAGGCTCCAAATCCTGCAAATAATTCTTTCTCATGCTAACCTCGTGCCGCAAGGCTTCCTAAAAAAGCTAAATAATGAATTGCGAAAAAGACAGTAGCAAAGGGCCACTGTCTTTTCGTTTTGCTTAACTATATTATACTATATTTTGCTGCTTATTCATAGCGCAATGCGTCAATGGGATCTAAAAGTGCTGCCTTGCGGGCCGGATAAATGCCAAAGAAGAGACCAATGCCGATGGAGAACACAACGGCGATAATAATCGCCCACACCGAAATTACAGTGTTCCAGCCAGCGAATTGGCTAATAGCGAAGGAGGCGCCCACGCCCAGCACTACGCCCAAGCCACCGCCCACGATGCCAATAACCATGGCCTCCAGCAAGAATTGCAGCAGGATATTGTTATAGGTAGCGCCCAAGGCCTTGCGAATGCCTATCTCGCGGGTGCGCTCCGTTACAGAGACCAGCATGATGTTCATGATGCCGATACCGCCAACCAAGAGGGAAATAGCTGCAATGCAGCCCAACAGCATGGTGATGCTGTTGGCCGTTTCCATCATGGTTTCCATAATGGCTGCCATATTGCGCACGGTAAAGTCGTCATAAGCGCCGTCCTTGATTTTATGTCGCGTGCGTAGCACCTGCTCTGCCTCCGCCTGCACATCGTTAATAACATTTTCGTTTTCCGCCTGCAATGTCACCCTTTGCACATAGGTGATGCCCATCATGCGATTTTGAGCCGTGGTCAACGGAATGTAGACCACATCGTCCTGGTCCTGCCCCATGCCGCTTTGGCCCTTGCTCTTCAAAACGCCAATAACCTGAAAGGGCGCTTTATTGATACGCATCATTTTACCCACGGGCTCGCCCTCGGGGAAGAGGCTTTCGGCAACAGTGGAGCCAATAACAGCAACTCTGCTACGGCTGTTCAAATCCTTGCTGCGGAAAATGCGCCCGTCCTCAAGCTCCAAGCTTTGGATTTCAAAATTGCTAGGGGTTGTGCCCTCCACACGACTGGTCCAGTTTTGGTTACCGGCAACCAGCTGATAGCTACGGTTGACGCTAGCGCTCATGCGCGCCACGCCGTCCACCTGCTTCATAATGGCCTCGGCATCCTCATAGGTCAGCTTGGCGCCCTCGCCCGCTGCCAAGCGGGCGCCGGTGGCAGTGCGACCGCCAGAGGTAATTACCAAAAGATTGCTACCCAGCTTGGAAATATTATTCTTGATATTTTCCTTCACGCCAAAGCCCAAGCTCACCATGGCGATAACCGCGCCCACACCGATGATAATACCCAAAAGCGTCAAAAAAGTGCGCAGCTTGTTAGAAATCATGCCGTCCAGAGCCATTTTTATTGATTCGTTGAACATGACTTCACCTTCTTTCGTCGCTCACTAGCTTGCCGTCCCGCATTACTAAAATGCGCTTTGTTTGCTCGGCAATATCTGGCTCATGGGTAACCATAACCACGGTTTTGCCATGGTCATTTAAATACTTAAAAATATCCATAATCTCATAGCTGGACTTGGTATCAAGGTTACCCGTGGGCTCGTCCGCCATAATAATGGCAGGATTATTGATAAGTGCTCTAGCAATGGCTACGCGTTGGCGCTGACCGCCGCTCATTTCCATGGGCTTATGCTCTAGGCGAGCACCCAAGCCCACGGCCTCCAGCGCCTTTTTGGCACGCTCCATGCGCTCATCCTCGCCCACGCCAGCGTAAACCAAGGGCAAAGCCACATTTGCTTGAGCAGTCAGCTTGCTGAGCAAATTAAAATTTTGAAACACAAAGCCAATTTTGGCATTGCGAGTATGGGCAAGCTCATCATCGTTATAACCGGCGATTTCCTTGCCATCTAAAAAATACTCGCCACTGGTGGGCCGATCAAGGCAACCCAAAATGTTCATCATGGTGGATTTACCACTACCTGAGGGGCCCATAATGGAAGTAAATTCGCCAAAATCTATGGATACATTCACATGATCTAGGGCATGCACGATGCTATCGCCCATAACATAGGTTTTCATAATATCCTTAAGCTGGATAACTGCCATTTGCTTCACCCCCTGTTACATGGGAGGCGGTCCCATGCGGTTTTGACCGCTTTGCTTAGCAACTGCCTTCTTCACCAGCAGCTTTTCGCCCTCCTTGAGCGCCGCGCCACTAACAACAATATTGCTGTCGTTGCTCAGGCCCACAGTAACGTCCACTTCCTTGCTTTCCTTGGTCTTTTCGTTATAAACCTTAACATAACGACGCTTGCCCTCGCTGTAGATGCAGTTTAGGGGCACCATCATTACATCCTTGGCCTCGCTAATAATAAACTCAGCGCGAGCCGTCATGGTGGGCAGTAGCTTGCCCTTAGCATCGTCAACTGTTACATATACTTTATAATAAATGACGTTATTTTCGGTAGTAGCTTTTCTAGATAACAGGCGCACCGTACCCATAAAGGTTTCTTCGGGATAAGCATCCACCGTAAATTTAACCTTTTGGCCTTCCTTCACCTGACCAATATCGGACTCATCCACCAAGGCTTCGATTTCCATATTATCCAAGGTAGCCACGCTCATGATAACCTGGGGCGTACTGATACCGGAGCTAATGGTTTGGCCAACGGGGGTGGGCTTGCCGATAATATAGCCGCTAATGGGAGTTGTAATAATGGTATCATTTACATCGGAGGCAGCCTTTTCGTAATTGCTTTTAGCAACTAAATAATCAGCGTAGGCAGTATCAAAAACTGCTTGGCTGATAGCACCGCGGTCCAGCAAATCAAGATCTCGCTTATAGGTGAGCCGGGCATTAACAAGCTTAGCTTCCATTTGGGCAAGAGTAGCCTTCAAAGCGGTATCGTCCAAGCGCACCAATACATCACCTGCATTAACATGTTGATTCTCTTTGACCAATACTTCTACGATACGTCCTGTAATCTTAGAGCTGATGTCAACATTGTCAAGGGCAGTCAAAGAGCCGGTTGCAGATACTGTCTCCGTTAAATCGCCACGAGTAACACGACCTGTTTTTACTGTTTGAGCTGCAATCTGTGTGCTTTGATAATATTTGTATCCGCCATAACTGCCAGCCAAGACCAGTGCAGCTACAAGCACTAGATACTTATTTCTTTGCAAAAACTTTAACATAGCCATCCCTCATTTTCTATATAACATTTATTAATTTAATTATATCCTACTCCCTTTTTAAGGTCAAAACTATCATACCAAGGAAATGTGTTTTTTCTATGACACTTTAGCAAATTTAAACACTTTTTTCTAATATATAGCATAAGCTATATTACCAGAGCCTCTCCTGTAACAAAACTTTACTCAAAAAGCACGTTCGCTTTTCCTAGACATAAAAAAGAGGGTGCGACTAGCGCACCCTCTTAGGGGAGTTGCAGTGGAAAATTATTTAACAGGACCAATCATAGCCAGCATGGTACCAGCTGCAACTGCGGTACCAATTACGCCTGCAACGTTGGGGCCCATAGCATGCATCAGCAGGAAGTTAGCAGGATTGCATTTTTGGCCAACTTTTTGAGATACACGAGCAGCCATAGGAACTGCGGATACGCCGGCAGAACCAATCAAGGGGTTGGTTTGGCCGCCGTCCAGTTTGCACATCAAAGTACCGAACAGAGCGCCTGCAGCGGTACCAGCGATAAATGCAACCAGACCCAAGCAAATGATCAGGATGGTTTGATAGTTCAGGAAGGACTCAGCGCTCATGGTAGCACCAGTACCGGTTGCCAGCATGATGGTTACGATGTTCATCATAGCGTTTTGAGCGGTGTCGGACAGACGATCCAAGCAGCCTGCTTCTTTGAACAGGTTACCCAGCATCAGCATACCAATCAATGCGGTTACGGAAGGTAACAGCAAGGAAATGACGATGGTGCACATGATCGGGAAAGCGATTTTCTCAAAATGAGAAACAGGACGCAATTGTTTCATAACAATCTTGCGGTCATGTTCAGTGGTGCACAGCATCATGATAGGGGGCTGAATCAGGGGAACCAAAGACATGTAGGAATAAGCAGCAACAGCGATTGCGCCCAACAGTTGAGGAGCCATCTTAGCGGCCAGATAAATAGAGGTCGGGCCGTCAGCACCACCGATAATACCGATAGCAGCAGCTTCTTGTACGGTGAAGCCCAAGAGCATAGCGCCCAGCAAAGCGATGAATACGCCAGCCTGAGCAGCAGCGCCCAACAGCAGGGTCTTGGGGTTAGCCAGCAGAGGACCAAAGTCGGTCATTGCACCTACGCCCAAGAAAATCAGCGGCGGGAATACTTCGTGATGAATGCCGTATGCGATTACGGACATAACGCCAGGTTGTTCAAAACCATTTTTAG
>JBJDXD010000085.1:0-7702 GCA_051866495.1 Phascolarctobacterium sp.
TTTAGCAAGCAGTAGTTACTCCATCAAAGCATTACGGAAGGAAAGTTCTTATTTACACCGATAGTAGTATTTTTTGCTAAGTGAGTCAGGCACGTCTGTCATAAAGCATAGTCGTACCAAAACTGGGATATAAAAAACAAATTGTTTCCCGCGCTTTTTGAAAGCGCGCGACCTTTTTGTTACTTTTTCGGTCGCTCGAAAAAGTAAACGAACAAGGGCTTTGCAAGAAAAATAATATTATAAAATCAAAAAAGCTAACGTACGATTTTAGTCATACGTTAGCTTAATTTTTTATATAACGTTAAATATTACAATCCTCTAGGAGCTTCTTGGCGTCGATGTATTGCGCGATGCCAGCGGCCACCTTTTTGGACTCCTTCATGGCCAGAACCACGGTGGCGGGGCCGTGTACCACGTCGCCACTGCTAAAGACTCCGGCGCGGGTAGTCATGCCATAGGGGCGCTCGCGAGTGATGACGAAGCCGCGCTCGTCCACTTGGATACCCTTGGTGGTGGACACAATGCGCGCTGCCGGCTTTTGGCCTACGGCCAAAATCACGCAGTCGCAGGGCAGCACCTCTTGACCGCCTTCGGCCACGAATTTGCCCTCGTCCGTCTTCACAATATTTTGCACCAATAAGCCTGCTAGCTGGGTTTCGTCTGCTGCAGTAGCCTGACGACGCACCTTGTTCACCGCACGCATCTGCTTCTTGTTAAAGTAAGCAATGGGCTGGCTCAAAAACTTAAACTGCACTCCCTCGGCCACAGCTGCTTCGTATTCAGATGGGAAGGCGCTGACCTCGGCTTCGGACTTGTGGTACACGATGGTCACATTCTTCGCTCCGCGGCGCACTGCCGTGCGGGCCGCATCCATGGCCACATTGCCTGCACCAACTACAACTACGTTGTCGCCGGTGTGCAAAATAGTCTCGCTGGCGTCCAGCTTGCCCTCGTTGGCAAGCACCACCGTGCGCAGAAAATAGGTGGCAGTGAGGATGCCGCTTAGCTCCTTGCCGGGGATATCCAGGGTGCGGGGCAGGGAAGTGCCCGTGCCCATAAAGATGGCATCATAGCCCTGGGCAAACAAATCGTCCACCGTAAAATCCACACCGGCCAGCTGATTAGTCTTGATCTCCACGCCGATGTGCTGCAGCTCCGTAATTTCTCGGCGCACCACATCCTTTTGCAGACGGAACTCAGGAATGCCAAACAAAAGAACACCACCGGGCTCACTTTGGGCCTCAAAAATCGTCACATCAAAATCCATCTTGGCCAAGTCGCCTGCCACCGTAAGGCCTGCCGGGCCACTACCAATAACCGCCACCTTGCCACGCAGCTTGCTGGAGGGATGGGCGGGCTTTAAATCATTCTTGTGAGCAAAATCAGCAATGAACATCTCCAAGCTGCCGATTTCAATGCCACATTTCTTCTTCGTCAAAATGCAATGGGCCTCGCATTGGCGCTCATGGGGGCACACGCGGCCACAAATAGCGGGTAAATTGCTGCGCTCGGAAATAATCTCGTAGGCCATGCCGATATTACCCTCGCTGAGAGCGCGAATGAAGGCAGGAATATTATTCTCAATAGGACAGCCCGTGCGACACATGGGCCGAGCACAATTTAAACAACGACGGGACTCCTGAATAGCTTGGGCGGTGGTCATTATTCTGCTCATAATCTTACCTCTTTATAAAAACACATACAAAATTTATTTTTGCTGCTGCTGTTGCTCCTGCTGCAGCTGTTGTTGCCTTTGGGTAGCATGAATCAGCTGCTCCAGCTCCTTTAAGCGGCCATTGATTTCTTCCATATGCCTGGCCAGCAGCTCCTCGTAATCAGCAACCGGGTCGGGCAGCTTATCATGGTTCAAGTCGATCATGCTTTCTTCATCAGCAGCATTGACTCTCACGCCGTCGCGGGTAACGATGCGTCCCGGTACGCCTACGACAACGGAGTTGGAAGGTACTTCCTTTAGCACCACGCTGCCACTGCCGATTTTAGAATTATCGCCAACCTTAAAGGAACCCAAAACCTTGGCACCGCTGGAAACAACCACATTATTGCCAATGGTGGGATGGCGCTTGCCCTTTTCCTTGCCCGTACCACCTAGGGTTACGCCCTGATAGAGGGTAACATTGCTACCGAGCTCTGCAGTCTCGCCAATAACCAGGCCCATGCCATGGTCAATAAAAAGGCCGGGGCCCAATTTAGCGCCGGGATGGATATCAATGCCGGTCAAAAAGCGGGAAAAGGTGTTAATCAAGCGGGGGAAAACGACCCAACCCTTCAGATAGAAGTGGTGAGCTATGCGATGGAGCCAGATTGCATGCAGGCCCGGATAACAGAGTGCCGCCTCCAGTCTTGTTTTTGCAGCGGGATCGCGCAGCATGATGGAATCAATATCTTTTTTTATCTGAGCAAACATGTCAAGACTCCTTTCTCTAGAATATAAGCAAGATTGCTCAATGCTATCTTTATATGATACCATAGTCGGTGCTAGAGGTAAATAAAAAATTGTCAATATTGGTGAAAATCTAGTAAAACACTAGAGAACAATTTGACAATTTTGTGGCCTGTGCTATAATAAAGACAAATATACTAGAAAATCTTCACATTTGTAAAGATAATCTATACAAGATTTGAGGAGGCAAACTTTAAATGGATAAAGAATTGTTAAAGCAGCAGGTGTGTGCCGCTATTGACGCATCCGCTGCCCAAATTAAGGCTATTGCTGACTGCATCGCAGATGAGCCGGAGCTGGGCTTTAAGGAGGTTAAGACCTCTGCCAAGGTAGCAGACTTTATGCGTGAGCTGGGCCTGGATGTGCAAACGGGCCTTGCCCTTAATGGCGTTAAGGGTCGTGCCCACGGTGGCAAGCAAGGCCCCACAGCCGCTGTCTTAGGCGAGTTGGACGCTGTGGGCTGTCCCGAAAGCGCTAAGGCAGACCCTATGACCGGCGCTGCCCATGCTTGTGGTCATAACCTGCAGGTAGCTACCATGCTGGGCGCTGCTTGCGGCATTATTAAGTCCGGCGTGCTCAAGGAGCTGGCTGGCGACGTAGTCTTCTTCGGTGTTCCTGCGGAGGAATATATCGAAATCGAGTATCGCAAAAAGCTTCTGGAGGCAGGCAAGCTGCATTTTCTCAGCGGCAAGGGCCAGCTGATTTACGAAGGCGCTTTTGACGATATCGACATGGCTATGCAAATGCATGCTGATAAAAATATGCCCCGTCCCACTGTTTCCATTGGCGACAGCTCCAATGGCTTTGTGGGTAAGACCGTGCGCTATATCGGCAAAACTGCTCACGCTGCCGATGCTCCACATGAGGGCATCAACGCACTGAATGCAGCTATGCTAGGCCTCATGGGCATCAACGCTCTGCGTGAAACCTTCCGTGAGCAGGACGTAGTACGCGTGCATCCCATCATTACTAAAGGCGGCGACTTCGTTAACTCCGTGCCTGCGGACGTGCGTATGGAGTTGTATGTGCGTGCTAAAACCATGGCCGCCATTGACAGCACCCACAGCCGCGTGGACGCAGCTTTGAAGGCTGGTGGCGACGCCATTGGCGCAGAGACCGAGATTGTGACACTGCCCGGCATGATGCCCTTGAACTGCAACCGTCGCATGAACGAGCTCATGGTAGAAAACTCCCTCAAGGCATATCCCGGCGTGGATATTAAGGATGCCGGTCACTTCAGCGCTTCTACCGACATGGGCGATGTGTCCCATCTGATGCCGGTTATCCATCCCTTCATCGGTGGTACCGACGGCCTGCTGCACACCGGTGGCTTCCATGTGGTGGACTTTGAAGCAGCAGTGCTGCTGCCCTCCAAGGCCTTTGCCATGATGCTTGTTGACTTGCTCTATGACGATGCTAAGGAGGCTAAGGGCATTTTGGCAGACTTCAAGCCGATTTTGACTAAAGAAGAATATATTGCTAAAATGGAGAGTTACTTCAGCAAATAACTTAGGCTATTTTTAATTTAAAATAGAAAATTTTAAGGAGGGGTTTGTAATGAAAAATATTAAATTACATGCCATTATTCTGGCGCTGATCGTCGTGGCAGAGCTGATCGGCACCCACACCATTACCATCGGTATTGGTCGCATTGTGCTTTTGCCAATGCTTTTTGCTCTGCTCTTGGGTATTTTGACCACACCCAAATTCCTCAACCTGTCCAGTCAAAAGGAAATGGTTGATGCCTCCAGCCTTATCGGTGTAACATTGATGCTGCTTATGGCTCGCTATGGCACCTTGGTTGGTCCCACTCTGCCGAAGATTTTGGCTGCTTCCCCGGCTTTAATCCTGCAAGAGTTTGGTAATCTGGGCACCGTGCTGCTGGGCGTTCCCGTTGCTGTATATCTGGGCTTGAAGCGCGAAACCATCGGTGCTGCTCACTCCATTGCCCGTGAGCCCAACGTAGCTCTGATCGGCGAGAAATTTGGTCTGGACTCCAGCGAAGGCCGCGGTGTTATGGGTGTTTACATCGCCGGCACTGTTTTCGGTACCATTTTCTTTGGTATTATGGCCAGCGTTGCAGCTTCCACTCTGCCCATCCACCCCTACGCTTTGGCTATGGCCGCAGGCGTTGGCTCTGCCAGCATGATGAGTGCGGCTTTGGGCTCCTTGGTAGCTATGTATCCCAATATGGCTGACCAGTTGGCAGCCTTTGGCGCAGCCTCCAACATGCTGTCCGGCTTGGACGGCCTGTACATGTCTGTTTGGATTGGCCTGCCCATGACCGAATGGTTGTACAAAAAGTTCTACAAGATGAAATACGGCGTTGCGCCGGAAGAACCTAAGAAAGGAGAGGAAGCATAATGAACGTTAAGGATACTATTACTGTAATTGGCATTGTTTCTATTATGAGCTTGTTCTCCAACGTGCTGGGTACCAAGGCTGGTATTGTGGACTCCATTCCCGGCCTTTTGATTTTGGGCGTTATCGCTCTTATTGGTATGCTGGCTTCTAAATATCTGCCCGGTGGCATTCCCGCTGCTGCCTATGTTGTAACCATCGGCTGCATTCTGACCATTCCCGGCGTGCCCGGCTCTGAAATCGTTAACCTTTATGTAAAAAAGGTTGGCTTTTTGGCACTGTGCACTCCGATTTTGGCCTATGCCGGCGTAGCTATTGGCAAGGATTTGGATGCCTTTGCTAAATCCGGTTGGCGTATTTGCCTCCTGGCAATCGTAGTATTCGTAGGCACTTACATTGCTTCTGCAATTATTGCGCAAGCAATTTTGAAGTCCCTCGGTCAAATCTAATACGGAGCTCGTGCATATTTACTCACAGGCTTTGTGGGCGGTGGCTTAGGCTGCCGCCCTTTGCTTTGTTAGGAATTTACAAAAAATACTTCTTTCTTCTAGGCTATACTTATTGAAATAATTGGCAATCTAGAGTACAATATTATTATAAATCCCAAGGAGGTATTGACATGTCCGAAATTTTAGCAGAAGCAACATTTCCCAGTGTGGTACATAATAATGAAGTTAGCGAAGAAATTGTAAAATGGGGTAACAAAAATGGTTTCCCTCTGAAAAAAGCTAAATTATACAATAAAATGGATGGTTATGTGGGCTTTTCTCCCGATAACTATTTTATTAAAGCAACTCGTCTGCCGCCCGTTCCCGGTGGCTGGAAGGTTGTTGTTGAAAAATACGATGCTGAAGAGCGCTACATTCCTTTGAATGTAACTCCCGATGGTACCGTTAACCGTTTCATCCTGAAGATGATTGAAGAATATGAAAAGGAAGGCCTGAAGCTGGTGCTGAAGGACGAGACCTACGAGTCCTATGGCAGCTATCTGCGCGATTTGGTAGTAACCGGCCATCCGGTGCTCATCAACACCTTCGAAGACTTTATTGAAAACATGCGCTAATTTATTATGGTTAGCGTTTTAGAAAAGCAGCTGGCACTGGCCTTGGACAGGCGCTTGAGCGTATTTATGGCCAAGGCGGCGGATGGCAGCCTGCTTGAGGATGAAATGGCCCTCAATGCGGCAGCTTATATGGCCAGCGAAATTATTCAGCCCTGCTGCTGCATGCTCTGTAATAAGGAGAAGCTGGCAGCACTACTAAAAGGCACTAGTCTATGCCGAGATAGGGCGGAGCTCATTACGAAAATGGCGGAGCTCATCTATCACGATTTGGCTCGCTGCAATGGGCTGGGCTAAGCCATGTTTCCATACAAAAATAACGCTTTGAGTGAATGACTCTGTTCGCTCAAAGCGCTTTATTTTTATAGCCAAAAAGAGCGCTTTGGTATATAATTAAAAAGATATGGATGCATGTACCTAGCATATAGGTTGAGCCCGTTATAGCTTGGAGAAAAGAGCCCGCTAAGCAGTAAATACTGCGTTTACTTGCGAATTTTTTGCAAAATATCAGCGAATGCTACTTTAGCCTATTGCATTAGTGGGTAAATACTTCTATAATAGGATTATAAATTCATACTAAAAACATGGGAATTGAATTTTATGGCCTGCTAAGGTAGGCGATTGGAGGATAAATATGGCTGAAGAATTATTACAGGTGCGGAATTTAGAAGTTAACGTAGAAGATAAACAAATCCTGCACAGCATTGAGCTTGATATTAAACCCGGCGAAACTCACGTTTTGATGGGCCCCAATGGTGCGGGCAAATCAACCCTGGGCTACGCGCTGATGGGTAATCCTAAATATACTATTACCGGTGGCAGCATTATGTTCAACGGCGAGGATATTACTAAATTATCCGTTGACAAGCGTGCCAAGGCCGGCATGTTCCTGTCCTTTCAAAACCCGCTAGAGGTACCAGGTATCAGCCTGAGCAGCTTTCTTAAGACTGCCTTGGAGCAGCAGCGTGGTGTGCGCATTAAGGCTTGGGATTTTCGCAAGGAGCTGCGCCAAGCCATGGCCTTGTTGCAAATGGATAATAAATATGCCGAGCGCGATTTAAATACCGGCTTTAGCGGTGGCGAAAAGAAAAAGGCAGAAATTCTGCAGCTTTTGATGCTCAATCCGCAGCTGGCTATTTTGGATGAAACCGATAGCGGTCTGGATGTGGATGCAGTAAAGATTGTTTCCCAAGGCATCAAAACATTCCAAGAGCATCGCAATGGTGCGCTTTTGATTATCACTCATAACACAAAGATTTTGGAAGCGCTGCATGTGGATAAAACCCATATTCTGGCCAACGGCAGCATTATCAAAAATGCAGGCCCTGAGCTGGTGGAAGAAATCAGCAAGCATGGCTTTGAGCAATTTTTGCAAAAATAAGCGACCTTTTGGAGTGAACTATGGAAGAAAAAACTTATGTTGAAGATATAGATAGAAGTCTTTACGACTTTCGCAATGAGGATAAGGATGCTTATCGCATCGAGGAAGGCTTGACTCGCGATATCGTTGAGCAAATTTCTCGCGAGAAGCATGACCCGGAGTGGATGCGTGAGTTCCGCCTCAAATCCTTGGAGATTTATAATAACACTCCCATGGTGCAGTGGGGACCTTCCATTGAAGGCCTGAACATGGATAATATTGTTACCTATGTGCGTCCTAACACTAAGATGCAGGGTAAATGGGAGGATGTTCCCGACGATATCAAGGATACCTTCGAGCGCTTGGGCATTCCTCAGGCCGAGCAGACCAGCCTAGCCGGAGTGGGCGCGCAATATGACAGCGAGCTTGTGTATCACAATGTGCGCAAGGAGGTTGAGGA
>JBJDXD010000086.1:0-1534 GCA_051866495.1 Phascolarctobacterium sp.
CAATCGTCAGTGGTGCGAAATCTTTATGCGTATCAATATCCCGCTGGCCAGCTTCTTCTTTGCCATGATCGGCGCCTGCCTTGGCACCCAAAAGCAAAGAACCAGCTCCTCCATCGGCTTAGGCATCAGCGTCCTCGTTATCTTTATTTATTACGCAGTTATGACCTTTACCACAGGCCTGGGTAAAGGTGGCGCTATGCCGCCGTTGTTGGCCTGTGCTATGCCAAACATTCTTTGCTTGGGTATAGGCCTATACTTGATGAAGAAAAAGAACGTCTAAGCAAGAGTTTATTGACTATAAATAAACTTCAAGAAAGGTGGTGGACATTTGGTTGGTATCAGATTAATTATTATTATGGCTGTTGTTGGCGGTTTTATTGCCTATTTGGCTGATAAAATGGGCAGCAAGATTGGCAAAAAGAAAATGTCCATCTTCGGCCTACGCCCCAAGCATACTTCAATTCTGCTAACTGTTGCCAGCGGCACGATTATTGCCGTGCTCACTATTGGCGTCATGGCTATTTCCTCCCAAAGCGCGCGCACTGCTCTTTTTGGTATGGATAAGCTGCAGCGGGAGCTTAAGCTGCTGAACATTGAAAAGGTAGATGCTACACTGGCTTTAAACGAAGCCAAGGGCAAGGTGGAGGAGCAAAATAAAAAGATTAGCGAGCTGGATGCCAAAATGCAGGCCAGCATGCTCGAAAATGATGCTATGGAGGCCAAGCTAGCCGAGGTCAATGCTATGTACAGCAAAGCTCAGGAGGCGATGACCAGCCTCACTGAGTCCAAGGCGCAGCTGACCAGCGAAATCGAAGAGCTGGAAAAAACCACGGACGCCCTGCGCAAGGGTATTATCAATATGCGTGAGGGCCAGGTGTACTACCGTGCGGGCGAGCTTGTATATGCAGGCGTAATGCGCGGCGGCCTTAAGCACGATGCCAATGTGGCGCAGGTAAACTGGCTCTTGCAAAATGCTAACGAAGCAGCGCTGGAGCGACTGGGCATGCAGCAGCAAAAGGACCAGCCGCTGCAGGCTATTTGGCTATCTAGGGGTGTAGTGAATAACGCTGTTGCCGCCTTGGATAAGAGCAAGGGCAATTTGTTCTTTAGAGTGCGCACGGTGGCCAATATTATTGTAGGCGAGCTGGCTGTGTGCGAAATCGAAATCTTTGAGAATCAGTTCATTTATCCTGATGGAACACTAATCTATAGCGTTGATTATGATTTGAGCAAGGGCAACACCAGTCATGATAATTTATTAATGGACTTTTTAACCCAAATCAACCATCAGGCTGTGCAGGCAGGCGTATTGCCCGACCCGCTCACCGGCAAGGTTGGCAATATGGATGCCGCCACTATGATTGAAACGAGCAATGCGATACGTCGTACTAGCGGCGCCTTTACTCTCAATGCCTATGCTAAGGGTGATATCACCACTGCTGGCCCGGTAAGGCTGCGCTTGGAGGTAGTGCCTGCATCTGCAAAGAATGTGGCCGATTAACAAAGGATGAATACAATGAATACAAGGCAAAAG
>JBJDXD010000087.1:0-1521 GCA_051866495.1 Phascolarctobacterium sp.
TAAGCTGGCTTTTTGAAGCGCCTCGTCTGCGCTCCTTCTCCATTGTAGCCAAGGATTCTATAACTGTGCCCCAGTTTTTAACTAATCGCTTTTTATCCGATTCTCGTCTGCTGCAAATTATCTGTGCAGTAGTATTCCTGATTGCTTATACTATTTATGCTGCCTCCAGCATTAAAGCCTGCGGCACCTTGTTCAACACCGTTATCGGTATGGATGCCACCATGGCCATGTATTTGGCAGCGATAATCATCGTCAGCTACACCTTCCTAGGCGGCTTTTCCGCTGTGTGCTGGACCGACTTTTTCCAAGGTCTGATCATGCTCGGTGCGCTGCTCATCGCTCCGCTCTTTGCTTCTACCTTTATCAATCCCGCAACCACTGCTGCTATTCCGGCCAATTACTGGAATCCCTACGCTGATTGGCGTGATATTGTGTCCGGTATGGCTTGGGGCTTAGGTTATTTTGGTATGCCCCATATCATCATTCGCTTTATGTCCTTGGGCAAGCAAAAGGATATGGGCAAATCTGCTGCCATCGGCATTTGCTGGACCACCTTAATTCTCCTCTTTGCCGTTTTGGTGGGTGTTATCGGCCGTATGTTCCTTGGCTTTGACGAAACCATCAGCAAAAACTCCTTGGTTTTCATTGCCATGGTACGCCAAATCTTCCCGGCTTTGATTTCCGGCATTTTGCTTTCTGCAGTTTTGGCAGCTTCCATGAGTACTGCCGATAGCCAGCTTTTGGCTGCAGCCTCTTCCTTTGCCAGCGATGTTTATAAGCCCTTAGTGCGCAATGACAAGGCTTCCGATAAGGAAATGCTGTGGGCAGGCCGCTTTGTGGTTTTGGCCATTTCCTTAACCGCACTGTATTTAGCAGCCAACCCCAATGCTGGCTCCATTATGGCGCTCGTTTCTAACGCTTGGGGCGTGTTTGGCGCGGCCTTCGGTCCTGCCATTTTGCTCAGCCTCTTCTGGCGTCGCTTCACCTTCCAGGGTGCTGTTTCAGCCATTGTCGTAGGTGCTGTTGTGGATATCGCTTGGTTTACCTTCCTCTCCTCTACTGGCATTTATGAATTGCTGCCGGGCTTCGTTGCTAGCCTGCTGGCCGGTATTGTAGGCGCACTGATGAGCCCTGCTCCCTCCGACAAGGTTATCGCTCTTTACGACGAAGCAATTAAATTCGAGGACTAATTAGATTTCCACAAGTCCTAAAGATCAAAAGATAGCGGCAAGGCGTTCAGTCTTGCCGCTTTTTTACAAGCCCGCTGAAATCATGTATAATGTAAGCATCTACAATCATGCAAAGGAGCTTCGCTATGTTCACACCCTTTTTAACCATCGCCTTTTGGTACTGGCTCTATAACCAACTCTTCTTTTTGTTGGGCTCCCTAGCTTTCGTGCTAGTACTTTTCGTAACAGGACTCATGCAGCTAGGTGCCTTGGATACCGTGTTTAGCTTTATTCTAGATATGGCAATTCTGCGTCTGCTCTACCGCTGGTTTGGGCGCTTTTATTGGCGTAG
>JBJDXD010000088.1:0-1511 GCA_051866495.1 Phascolarctobacterium sp.
TTGTGGATGGTGAATAATTTGGGTTTAGCTGTAACAACCTTTTTAGCAGAGCAAATAAAAAATGTGCGCATTGCCGTAATCGGTGATGTGATGCTGGATAGATATTTTCATGGCGAAGTGAAGCGTATTTCTCCGGAGGCGCCCGTGCCTGTGACGAAAATCAACCGCATTAAATCCGTGCTGGGAGGAGCTGCCAATGTAGCTGCCAATCTGGCGCATTTGGAATGCCAAGTGTTCATGGGCGGTGTGACCGGTGATGACGAAAACCGTGTGCTTTTAGAAAGTCTTATGGATGAGGCAGGGATAGACCGCAGTGGTTTAGTAAAAAGCCAGCGCCGCAAAACCATTACTAAGCTGCGCGTGTTAGGCGGTAACCAACAAATGCTGCGCTTGGACTTTGAAGAAACAGGCGATTTATATCCTGAAGAAATCGTGGAACTGCGCCACTGGCTAGCTAAGCTTTTAGATCAGGGCTTGGATGGAATTATCGTTTCTGACTATGCTAAGGGAGTTTGCTCTGACGAATTTTGTCAATGGGTGATTAACGAAGGCCACGCCTATAATATTCCTGTTCTTATAGACCCCAAGGGAGCGGACTGGACTAAGTATCGCGGCTGTGATTTTATCACTCCCAATTTAAAGGAAATGTGCGAGGCAGCAGGCTGCGTACGCGACAATGAGGACAGTGCTGTGGTGGAAATGGCCCGTGCTGCCAAGGATAAATACCACATTAAAAATGTTGTTGTAACCCGCAGTGAGCGTGGTATGTCTTTGGTAAATGCTAACCAAGTAATTCACAGTCCGGCTACGGCCATCGAGGTTTTTGATGTTTCCGGCGCTGGTGATACTGTAGCAGCAACGCTCTTGGCCGGCGTGGCCGGCAAGCTGGAGCTGGCGGATGCCATTTATATGGCTAATCGTGCTGCGGGTATCGTGGTAGCTAAGGTTGGCACCTATCCCGTTCATCGGGACGAGCTCCTGAAGGATTTGCTCACCGAGGAACGCAAGCAGGGACGGGGCTACAGAACCTTGAGCTGGCAGGAGATTGCTTCCTTGGCAGCTACTTGGAAGGCCTGTGGTGAAAAAATCGTTTTCACCAATGGTTGCTTTGATATTTTACATGTGGGTCATGTGACCTACTTAGAAAAGGCACGCAATCTTGGCAAGCACTTAATCGTAGGCCTTAATACTGATGCATCTGTGCGTCGCTTAAAGGGTGAAACACGTCCTTTGATACACGAGCTGGATAGGGCAAGGGTGCTGGCGGCTTTAGCCTGTGTGGATGCGGTGGTTTTGTTTGAGCAAGACACGCCCACAGAATTAATCGAAAAAATTCGTCCTGATATTTTGGTCAAGGGCGGTGACTACACGCCCGAACAGGTAGCAGGCCGTGAATATGCGGGCGAGGTACGCATTATAGAATTTGAAGATGGTTACTCCACAACCGGAGTAGTAGAAAAAATTGCCAAAATGGTTAAGGAGGGCAAATTATGATTATTGTAACTGGTGGT
>JBJDXD010000089.1:0-7446 GCA_051866495.1 Phascolarctobacterium sp.
TTATTACTATAACATACGTACTTATATTCGAAATATAATAGCAAAAAACACGATAGTTGATATATGGGGTAGAAGTTAGTTTTAGTTATGGCTATGCTACAGCGATGTTGGTGTTGGAGAATGTGAATTTGCTACAGTGCTACGGCAGCTGCCACTCCTTAACAGAGGCTGGCACATTATGACGATGGGGTGCCACGTTATGGCGTGAACTGCCACATAAAAAGACTCCCTGATGACGTGGTTAGAAGAATACGTCTTATATGCTACATTTTTTGACTTCACCGTTGGCATTTACCATAAAACCCAGATTGAACTTACCTATAATTCCTATCATATTGAAGGAAGTCGCCTGTCTCACGACCAAACGAGGTATATTCTTGAAACCAATACCATTAGCATGGAAGCTGGAGTAGTGAATGTAGATGATGTGATTGAAACGGCTAATCATTTTCGTTGTATTGATATGATTATAGATAATGCCAAGCGAGTATTGACAGAAAAGCTTATCAAGGAGCTTCATTTGACTTTAAAAAGTGGAACTAGTGACTCTCGTAAAGACTGGTTTGCAGTGGGTGAATATAAAAGATTACCTAACGAGGTAGGGGGTGTGGACACGGCTCTGCCGGAGGAAGTTGCTGCGAGAATTAAGGCATTGCTAGAAGCATATAACGCTATACAAAAAAAAACTTTAGATGATATCCTGGACTTTCATGTGAAATTTGAACGCATTCATCCTTTTCAGGACGGAAATGGGCGTGTGGGTAGATTACTTATGTTTAAGGAGTGCTTAAAGTATAATATTGTGCCCTTTATCATAGAAGACAATCTAAAGCTATTCTACTATCGAGGTTTAAAAGAATGGAGTAAGGAAAGAGGCTATCTTATGGATACTTGCCTTGCTGCTCAGGATAAATACAAAGCTTATCTGGCTTATTTCAGAATACCTTATTAAAGGCACTTACAATAGGGAGTATATACAAAAGGCTAGAGATAAGCGTTATTTTGATTTTATAAATGCTATTTCTTCTGTTGTACTGTATAAAGGAGGCGAATACTAATGAGCTATTATAAGGACAGCAGTAAAGCTATGAATCAAAAGGAAGAGCTTGACCAGAATAAACAGAACGAGAAGAAGCAAAATACGCAATTTGATGAAAGTCAAATGGATATTTTGCCGGATTTGATGCCTGTTTTGGGGTATACTGATGATTTTGTGGCTATTACGTTAGCCTTGATTAAGGTGCAGGGGTAAATTGACGAAGAAGTAGAGCGCAAATCAAAGAACCTGCTGCAGAAGATTTTTGGCAAGGATATAATCTGAGTAGAGTATTTCCCTTTACTCCCTCAAAAATTTGTGCTATAATAGGCTTTAAATTGAATATACCCCTGAGTGCACGATGAGCAAGAAAGTAGGGTTCTGCAAATGTTTTAGAGAGTGAAGTCGCCGGCTGCAAGCTTCGCACAGGAGCAGTTTCTGAAGTTCTCTTGTGAGTGTCCCGCTTGAAGGCAAATGCATGGTAGTGTTTTGGCAGTGTTAATGGCACAAGTTTGGCTGAGCAATGCAACTAAGCTTTAATGCTTAGCCAATATTATTACTAATGATGTTTTGCTGGGTAGGGCGAGCGCAGACGCTGCGTTAAAGCTGTGAATGAAGTACAAATAAGGGTGGTACCGCGATTTTTGTCGCCCCTGTGAAAAGCGCAGGGGCGTTTTTATATGTTCAATTTGCAAGAATTACCCCATTATAAAGCTTTAGGAGGCAAACATGGAAGCTACAATGAATGAACAACTGCAAGCTTTAAAAGAGCAAGCACTGGGCGAATTGGCAGCAGTGGACTCTTTGGACGCGCTGAAAAATTTGCGCGTTAAATATTTGGGCAAAAAGGGACCCATGACCGAAATTTTGCGGGGCATGGGCAAGCTGCCTGCGGAAGAACGCCCGAAAATTGGTCAAATCGTCAACGAAATCAAGAGCCTTTTGGAAAAGGAAATCACTGAAAAGACCGCTGTTTTAGAAAAGAAGGCGCTGGCTGATAAGCTGGCCAATGAAAAGGTGGATATTACCCTGCCCGGTCGCAAGCCTGCCCAAGGTCATCTCCATCCCGTAACCCTGACCCTGCGGGAAATCAAAAAGATTTTCATGCGCATGGGCTTTGATGTGTGCGATGGTCCCGAAATCGAGGACGTTTACCACAACTTCACTGCTTTGAACCTGCCCCCGGATCATCCCGCGCTGGATATGCAGGACTCCTTCTATATTACGGAAAACTATCTGCTCCGTACCCAAACATCCGGTGTACAAGCTCGTACTCTGGAAAGCATGGAGCCCAACACTCCTATCCGTATGATTTGCCCGGGCACCGTTTATCGCTGCGACTACGACGCTACCCATTCTCCTATGTTCCATCAGGTAGAGGGTCTGGTTGTGGATAAAAACATTAGCTTGGCTGACTTGAAGGGCACCTTGGAGCTCTTCTGCAAGCAAATGTTTGGCAACGATGTTAAGGTACGTTTGCGTCCCTCTTATTTCCCCTTTACGGAGCCCTCTGTTGAAGTGGACGTTTCCTGCCCCATTTGCCAGGGCAAGGGCGGCTGCCACGTGTGCAAGGACAGCGGCTGGCTGGAGATTTTGGGCGCTGGCGTAGTTCATCCCAATGTATTGAGCATGAGCGGCTATGACCCCGACAAGATGACCGGCTTTGCCTTTGGCCTGGGTGTAGAGCGCATTGCCATGCTGAAATACGGTATTGACGACCTGCGTTTGTTCTTTGAAAATGACCAACGCTTCATCAATCAGTTCAAATAAGGAGGAGCAACATGTTAGCATCTTTAGAATGGTTAAAGCAATATGTAGATATTAACATCTCTACCGAAGAGCTGTGCGATAAAATTACCCGCGTTGGCTTAGAGGTAGACACTGTAACCAAGCTGGGACAGGGCCTAGAGGGCGTTGTTACCGGCAAGGTAATGGAAATTTCCCGTCACCCCAATTCTGACCATTTGTGGGTGTGCATGATGGATTATGGTCAGGGCGGCGAGCCGGTGCAAATTTTGACCGGCGCCCAAAACGTACATCAATACGATATCGTGCCCGTGGCTGTAGTGGGCAGCGTGCTGCCGCCCAGTGGTCGCAATCCCGAAGGCCTGAAGCTGAAAAAGGCTAAAATGCGTGGCTTGGACTCCTTTGGCATGCTCTGCAGTGCCGATGAGCTGGGCATTGACAGCAAGGTGCTGCTGCCCGAGCAACGCAATGGCATTTTCATTCTGCCCCCGGACACTCCCATTGGCGTGGATGTAAAAGAGGTGCTAGGTCTTAATGACACTGTTATCGATATCGATTTGACCAGCAATCGCGCTGACTGCTTCAGCATTATTGGCCTAGCTCGTGAGATCAGCGCCATCACCGGCTGTCCCTTGAAAATGCCTGCTATGGACGTTAAGGAAGCCGCAGAGGGTAAGGCTAGCGATTATGTTAGCATTAAAATTGACGCACCGGAGCTGTGCCCCCGCTTTGCTACCCGCGTGCTGAAGGACATTAAGATTGCCGAGTCCCCCGAATGGATGCAGCGCCGTCTGCGTGCCTGCGGCGTGCGCCCCATTAGCAACGTAGTTGACGTAACCAACTATGTTATGCTGGAGCTGGGCCAGCCCATGCATGCTTATGATGCGGACAAGGTTGCCGGTCGCACCCTGATTGTGCGCCGCGCTGCAGAGGGCGAAAAGCTCATTACCTTGGACGACAAGGAACGCATTTTGAATCCTTCCATGATCACCATTGGCGATGCCGAAAAGGCTGCGGGCCTTGGCGGCGTTATGGGCGGTCTCTTGACCGAGGTTACCAGCGAAACCAAGAATGTTATTCTGGAAGCAGCTTCCTTCCACGGCCCCAGCATTCGCCGTACCAGCCGTGCCCTGGGCTTGCGCAGTGAGGCTAGCGGTCGCTTTGAGCGCGGTGTGGATACTATCTTGACCCACAATGCTCTAAACCGCGCTGCCAACCTTTTGGAAAGCATGGGTGCTTGCGAAACCTTCGCCGGTATTGTAGAAGCCTATCCTGAGGATGTTAAGCCCGCTGTAATTACCACCACTCCGGCCAAAATCAACGGCCGCATTGGCTTTGTGATCAGCCGCGAGGAAATTATCGAGATTCTGGTTAAATTAGGCTTTGGCGTGGAGGAGAAGGGCGAGGAGCTCATCGTTACCGCTCCCAGCTGGCGCCGTGATATTGAGTGCGATGCGGATATCAGCGAGGAAATCGCCCGCATGCACGGCTATGACTATATCGAAAGCCATCAGCCGGAGCTGACCATTACCCAAGGTCACCAATCCGTGCTGGATGATGTGAAGGATGCCATTCAAGATTATATGACTGCTGCAGGTCTTAACGAAATGATGACCTATAGCTTTATTAAGGCCACTGCCTTTGATAAAATGCTGCTGCCTGCTGAGGATAGCCGCCGCAGCTGCATCGAGCTTTTGAACCCCATTACCGATGCTTTCTCCGTAATGCGCACCACCATGGTTCCCAGCGCCCTGCAAACTGCTTCCTTCAACCTGCGCAATCATAATGATAGCGTAGCTCTATTTGAAGTGGGCCGCATCTTCCTGCCCAAGGCTCTGCCCTTGACTAGCGACCCGGAAGAGCGTCCTATGCTGGCAGCAGTGCTCAGCGGTCGTCGCAAGGCCCTGAACTGGTGCGATACCAAGGAAAATGTGGACTTCTACGATATGAAGGGTATTGTGGAGGGCCTGATGGAGGCTATGCAGGTTACTAGCTATAGCTTGGTTCGCTCCAGCGCACCTTATCTGCATCCCGGCAAGAGCTGCGACATTGTTATCGATGGCAAGGTTATCGGCTCCTTTGGCGAGGTTCATCCTGTGGCTCAAGAAAACTTTGAGCTGGACCAAACTACTTATGTGCTGGAAATGGAGGTACAGCCTTTGGTTGCCAGCGCAACTCGCGTGCCTAAATACCAGCATCTGCCCAAGTATCCTGCTATGAGTCGCGATATTGCTGTAGTTGTTCCTAGCGAGGTAACTAATGAGGAAATCGAAGGCGTAATCCGTGCTCATGCGGGCGAGCTGCTGCGCAGCGTGCGTGTCTTCGATATTTATACCGGCAAGCAGGTTGCTGCAGGCTGCAAGTCCATGGCCTTCAACCTGACCTATCAGGCTGCGGATAGAACCTTGACCGATGCCGAGGTTGATGCTAGCATGAAGGCTGTTATTGCCCAGGTTGCTGAGGCATACAAGGCTAAGCTGAGAGAGTAAAGCATTAAGCACGCTTTGGCTTTACCAGTATTAAAAGCAGAATATAAAATCCAGAAGCCACGCGATAGTTAATTCCTAGCTATTTCGTGGCTTTTTCTTTTTAATAAAAATTATCCATTAAGGTTAAATTAAGGCAGGAGTTTTGCTAAGTCAGCTCGAATTATATCAATATTTAAATTTCTGTGACGAATTAATCAGCATAGAAATACAGAGAAGGAGTTGAAATGCATGGCAAAATATAAGTGTGGTGTGTGCGGTTTTATTTATGATGAGGCCAAGGAGGGGGCTCCCTTCGCTGATTTGGTGGTGTGCCCCGTGTGCAAGCGTCCGGCTACCAATTTTAAAAAGGTGGAAGAGGAGGCTGCTGCTCCTGAGATAGTGGAGGTGCCTGCTACCGAGCCCAAGGCTGAAGCTCCGGCTCCGTCCTTGGCTTACGATCCTCAATATGCTCGTCATGATACTTCTAATCGTTACATGGCGGAAATTCATGAAATGGCTGTTACCGGCAAATCCATCAGCGGCGCCATGGGCACCAAGATGAAAATGCCCAACTGGGATGATATCCTGATTTTAGGTGCGCAGCTAAATCCGCCCCCGCTGCTAGATGAGGAAGAGGTTTGCACAACCGTTGTTTTGGGTAAGAATGCTAAGCGTCCCCTGATAGCCGAGAACCCTATTTTCGTAACCCATATGTCCTTTGGCGCCCTGTCTCGCGAGACGAAAATCGCTTTAGCTAAGGCTACAGCCATGGCCGGAAGCGTGGAGGAGAGCGGCGAGGGTGGCATCGTGCCGGAGGAGCAGGCCGCTGCGAAAAAATTTATCTTTGAATACATCCCCAATAAATATAGCGTTACTAAAGAAAACCTCATGAAGGCCGATGCCATCGAAATCAAGATTGGTCAGGGCACCAAGCCCGGCATGGGCGGGCATCTGCCCGGCGAAAAGGTAACGCCGGAAATTGCCGCTATTCGCGGCTTCGGCGTGGGGGAGGACATCCACAGCCCGTCTAAATTCCCGGAAATCAACAGTCGAGAAGACTTAAAGGCCATGGTTGCTATGCTGCGCACTGAGTCCGATGGTCGCCCCATCGGCATTAAGATTGCGGCTGGTCGCATTGAACGCGATCTGGAGTATTGCGTTTATGCAGAGCCTGACTTCATTACCATTGATGGTCGTGGCGGTGGCACCGGGTCCAGCCCCTTCCTGCTCCGCGAGGCCACCAGTGTGCCCACTATCTACGCTCTTGCCAGAGCACGCAAATATCTTGACTCCGTGGGCGCAAAGGATATCGCCCTCATCATTACGGGCGGTCTGCGGGTTTCCAGTGATTTCGCCAAGGCTATCGCCATGGGCGCAGATGCTATTGCTGTTGGCACAGCTGCCCTCATGGCAGCTGCTTGCCAGCAATACCGCATCTGCGGCAGCGGCAAGTGCCCCATGGGCATTGCTACCCAGGATCCGGAGCTGCGGGCACGGTTGCATATTGACGCGGCTGCCCAAAGGGTAGCCAACTACCTAAAGGTATCCTTGTCTGAACTCAAATCCTACGCTCGCATCACCGGTCACAAGAATCTGCATGATTTGAATTTGAGCGATTTGTGCACCATTAATCGGGAAATTAGCGAGTTTACTGATATTCCTCATGCATAAGCAAGAGCTTGACAAAAACGAAAAATTTGTGTAATAAAATAGGCTGCACCGAGGGTGTGGCCTATTTTTGTCCCTCTGGGAACAAAAACGTAATTTGGCTAATATCTTTGTATGAATTAAAAGTATGCTATAAATAAGCATATAATAAAAATTCTAGCAATTTATACCCCTATATATATAAACGAAAGCACAACGAAACGGGCTATTGTAAAATGTTTTTAACAATAAAATTCTTGCAGAATACAGCTTTATAGTGTACAATAAAATTAGCCATATTATGCAAACTAGTAAAGGAAGGTGTATTATGAAAAAGCTATTAGTTTTTCTCATGGCGGCTTTGATGGTCGTTGCTATGGCAGTTGCTGGCTGTGGCGGTGGCGAAAAGAAGGCTGACAAGGCTGCTGGCGGCGCTGTTGCTCACAAGGAAAAGCTGGTTATCGGTACTGATGCTGATATCAACAACCTGAACCTGCAAAAGCAACAGGACGCAGCTAACAATGTAATTTTGAAGAACACCCACCAAAC